>NZ_VILC01000025.1:0-45018 GCF_009712065.1 Aphanizomenon sp. UHCC 0183
CTGACTTTCTTGTGGAAGAAATTAACTACTTGCTGGGAAGATTTGGTTCAGATACAATGAACTATATAGAATCAGAACGTATCGGACGTGGTTCTAATCCCAATATTGATGATCAAACAAAACGTTTAATAGCTGAAGAATTAGTTCCAGCTTATCAATTAGCCTTGGAAGAATCAAATTATATAGATTGGAACTACTTACGGGAACAAGTATTTTCTTTTATGCGAGCTGGGGCAGAATATGAAAAATATGATATTTTGGTGGTAGATGAAGCTCAGGATTTATCTGCATTACAAATAAAAATTTTATTAGAATTAACTTCTTCTGATACTAATTCCATTACATTTATTCGTGATACAACACAAAGAATTTACAAAAATAATTATATTTGGGATGACATTAATATAAATTTTGGAATTAGTTCAAAATTAGACCTAGGAAAAAATTATCGAAATACTTGTGAAATAGCTATGGTAGCTGCAAGTCTTATGCAGTCAGCTTTAAATCATGAAAATGACATTCATATACTTGATCCAGACTTGACTGAAACTTCGGGGTTAAAACCTATTTGGATACGTGGAAGATATACCAATCAGAAGCAATATTTACTTAATACACTTGGGAATATTGATATCTCTACTGAATCCGTTGGTATTCTTCATATGAGGATGTTAGATGTTAATGAATTATATGGGAAGTTGCGGAGTTTGGGATATGATAACTGTTTTTTATTGAGAGACGAAGATAATTTAAAGGATGCTTCAGGTGGAATCTATATTTCTACTTTACATTCTGCAAAAGGACTAGAGTTTGACCATGTTTTTATAGTTGGATACGATGATTTTTTTGCCCCTGGACCAAATTCTTTATCACACAGAAGCACATCTGCACATTTATCTGCACATCGTAAACTCTTGTATACTGCAATTACCAGAGCTAGAAAAACTCTAACTATCACTTCCTCTATAAATGAGTATTCGCGGTTTTTAAAAGAAATAGATATAAATTTATTACAAACAATAAGGGTTTAAAGTATGAATCTAAAACCAGACTATCAGGATTTTAAATCTATCATTGATCAACGTGACATTAAACATCTTATTCACTTTACTCGATTTGAAAGTGTAACAGCTATTATAGGTGAAGGTAAAATTTTACCACGTAACCAGTTACACAATATTGGTTACGAATGGAAGGAGCTTGTGATGCCAAATTCAAAAGTAAGGCGTGATGATACTAAGAACTTAAATACATCTATCATGCATCCGAATATTTATTTATTAAACATATTTCGTGATCGCTGGTCTCCAGGTAGTCGTTTCTGTATAATTGGTATTAATCCAGAGTATATCTATGAAGAAAAAACAGAATTTTCTATTACGAATGCTACATATCAACCAGCAAGACAATTTGGGATTAATGGTTCCATAAATACATTTGAGTCTGTGTTCATGAATAAGGTATCTGGTAAACCCAAAGGAAATTATCAATGGGAAACCACATTTCGCAAACCTACCTTACCTGACTATTATACAACAGACCCAGAAGCAGAGGTGCTAATTCAGAGTCAAATACCTTATAATGATATTCTATTTATCGCGTGTCGTAATCAATATGAACATGATATTTTAGCATCTGCATTTGATGTACTAGAACTACCTACGGAGAAATTTTGTGTGCAGCCAACTCTCTTTAAACCTCGAAGTGAATAAGAAAAGCCAAGATAAATTTAGAGGAGCATTTATTGGTGCTGCTATAGGTGATGCACTGGGATTTATTACTGAATTTATGCGAAATTCAAATGAAATTCGCCGTCAGTTTCAACTTGATCAACTTGATAGGTTTGTTGATTGGGAGCGAATTACTACATATTATAAAGCTGGTAATAAGAATTATATTAAACTACCTTTATCATCTGGTGCTTACTCAGATGATACACAATTAACTTTAGCTACAGCGCGTTCAATAAAGGCTGATGGTTCTTTTAATCCTGAAACATTCTCTAAATTTGAATTACCTTTGTGGTTACAGTATGAATTAGGAGGTGGTTCAGGAACAAAAGCTGCTGCAAAAAATCTTTTAAATCCAAATATAAGCTGGTATAATAACTTTTATGATACATCATATACCAGCTATATTAAAAGTGGTGGCAATGGTGCTGCTATGAGAATTCTTCCTATTGCATTAGTTAATATTGAAAGTTCAACAAAGCTATACATAGATATATGGCGTAATAGTATTATCACTCATGGACATCCTAGAGGATTAATGGGTGCTTTATTATTAGCAGACTCCATTAAATTACTCATAGAAAATCCTCAGAGTAAAGTAGAATGGGTTGATGGCTTAATAGAAAAATGTAGTAATTACTCTCAATTAGAAAAAATATGGAGTCAAGATAATTTATTTTCAAGTTGGAAGAATAAATGGCA
The DNA here is from genome assembly GCF_009712065.1 of Aphanizomenon sp. UHCC 0183. Lineage (NCBI taxonomy): Bacteria > Bacillati > Cyanobacteriota > Cyanophyceae > Nostocales > Aphanizomenonaceae > Aphanizomenon > Aphanizomenon sp. UHCC 0183. Next base: position 2,433 of record NZ_VILC01000025.1, read on the forward strand.
GAATGTATGCAATCAAGACTTTACCTTTGCTTGGAACGATATCTGTAAAGAAACAATAGAATACTTAGAACTAGTAAAACGAGAACATAACACTGGTGACTTAGATAAAATTTTAACTAGAATAGGGTGTTTTGAAAGACAAACTAAAGGTGCAGGTAACATTACAGTAGTAGCATCTATTCTATTTTTATGCCGATTTAACGATTTTCAAAATGGAAGTAATAATTTTGAAAATGTTATAATTCCTATTGTTAACAAAATAGGAATTGATACTGATACTATTGCCTACTTTGCTGGAGCAATGTTAGGTGTAAAATATGGGCTGCAATCTATCCCTGAATTATTTAAGCAAAAAATTCAAGATTATGACTATTTATTGAAAGTAGCTGATTACTGCTATGATCTCTACACAAAAAATAAAAATTTAAAGTCAATATTTAGCTATCCAGAAAGTAAAAATCTGAATTTACCAAAGATTTCTGCTCTATTACAAAATCCAGATGTCAGTAATACATCTATAGATATTCCGATTTTTGGTAATGCCAAAATATTAAAAGATGACAATATTACTCCTACATGGCAAGGTAGACATATTCATTTTGTCAAACTAGAACTTGTTTTTGGTCAAACCATTTATTGTAAAGTTGAGCGTGACTTTTCTCATACTTCAAAAAAAGTAGAAGAATTGCATACAAAAAGTCAATCTATAATTAATTCATTATCTGCTTTAGACGAATTTAAAAATATTGTTGAAAGCAGTAATTTTAATTCTGAAGTAATATTAGATATATTGAGAAAATTGAAATTTGAACGAAAAGATAAAGCAATATATAATGCTTTCATTACATGGTTATGGGCATCTCTACCTAATAAAAATGAGTAATCCCAAATAGTGATTATACTTCAATTCATTTGTATTTATAGAAACTAAAGGTACAACAGCTTACTCTAAACAGGCTTTTGAGACTCAGCCATCTCGCTAAAAGTCATCAAACACCTTTGACAAACTCCTAACTCCCATAAAGCAGGTATTTTAAACCTAGCACCACATTTAGGACACTTGGATAGTAAACGCAAATTATGGCGATCGCATCCCCCCGTTTCCTTAAACTGCCACTTGATCTGGTGACAAGGCGTTTCCGCATAGCAAGCACCACATAACCGAATGGGTTCATGCTGCATACTCACCCCAGTAGGTGGTAGCATTTGAGATAAAATCTGGGCATCTACTTCTACCACAGATGCGATCGCTTCCAACTCTTGTTGACTAGGACGAGGATTAAAATGAAACCTTTCCCACCGTGCCACCACAGCACCAATCCCAGCCAAATTACCCAACCCAGCAGCAGATAAATGATTAGCGCGTCTAAAACGACCTAGAAAATGGCTCAAGCTTTCCCCTTCATAAGGTTGGATAATAAAAAGCCAAGGCTTAACATCTGGTGCAGTCATCACTTGTACTCCTGCGCCACTTCCTGTAAAACAGCCTTGTCAATCTTCTTTAATCCCCTTGATAAAGAGCGAATTGCTGCTTCCCTGAGAATTTCATCTAGCCTACCAATGTAACCTTCTGTTGCCGAAGTCAGAATCCGCAGCATATCCTTGCTAATGAGATTAGAAGGCAATGGCAACTTTAAAATCTTATCTTCCCAAGCTTGTACAGTATCCTGGAAGTCCTTCCCTGCCAACTTCCCGAAACGATGACAAGCCCGGAAGCGATTATAAACTTGTTCATCTCGCTTGATTACTGCTTCTAAACGGTCTGTTCCTACTAAAACAACGGCAATACCCAACTTGTCATAAATATCGCGTACATCGGCAAAAGTCTCAGGCTTGATACGATCAGCTTCATCAATAATGATCATTTCTACGCCACAGCCTTTTAATACCTCCATTGTTCTACCGCGAAAATCTGATACTGTTCCCTTAGTTGCTTTAAATTTGAGATACTCAATAATCTCCTGAAACAAATCCTTTGCACCGCATTTTTGGGGCGGCTGAATATACACTACAGGGACAATCGGTGTTTTTCCCACTTCCTGCTGTGGCTTTTGTCTATACCGATAGGCATCACAAGCAACTGTTTTGCCCGTTCTTGATTCCCCAACCACTCGACAGGATTGCCGTGCTTTGCGCTTTCCATCCAACCAATCATGCAAGGTTATGACTTGCTGTAATGGCACAATACTTTTACTCTTGAGACGAGCAATTTCAGCTTGCAACCACTCATCATCCGGTTTTACCCCACCCAATTGCTTGGCTATAGCTTGTGCATCATCTGTCATTGTTTAAAATCCGTATTCTTCACGCAGTTGTTCATAGTCCCAAACCTCTAGTTCCTGAGATGAAGATTGAACCGGAGTAGTAGATTCCACTTCTTCTGGTTCTATAACTGGAGATGCCAAAGACTCATTTTTACTTTCATTTACCGCATTAGAGCGTAAAATTTCTTGCTCCAATTTTTGACGATCCTTGCGGCTTTTTTTATTTGCTACCAGAGCATCACGCTCAAGAACTTCTTGCAATAAGGCTTGGTTACTAATAGTCTTACCTAAATTACGCAGTCTACGACTAGCAGCCTCAGCTTCATCTAATGAAAGTTGCTCAGTCTCTAAACCTTGAGCATGAGCGCGAGTCAGAAAAACTTCTTGATTGTTCTCTTGGCGATAAACCAGCACCGTTGTAATATCTCTGGGATTAAATCTTAAATTGACGGTTTCCCCATCATATCCTCCCAAATATTCCCCCCGATACATTAAATTTTGAAACTGTAAATGCCCACCTTTTTGCACCCTTCGCCGTGACTGCTTCATGAGGCAGATATCTAAATCACGTTCTTCAATTGGTACTGGTACTGAAGGTAATCCCGCTTCCCAACGCCCAAAGCGAGTTTGATCACCCATTCGAGCATCAATACTTTGGTTATAGCGATCAACAATATAGCGAACGATGAGTTGTTCTAGCTCTCTCAGAGTCAGTTTTGCATCCTTTTCCGCATCTTCTGGCCGTTCCTGGACATTAGAGCCAGTATATCCAGGTAAAGTAGAAAACAGTTGATCATTCAATGTCTTAAAAGGACGTTCAACGATTCCACCTTCGGAAGGGCGATCGCGTAAATGACAGACAAACCCCAATTGCGCTCCAATCTGACGCAAGTGGTTAGAGCGAAAGTCTTTACCACCATCTGTATAAAAGTGTTCTGGCTTACCGTAAGTTCCCCACTCGCAATGCAGTTTGTACTCTAAACCGTACCTTTTGGGTAAAATCGCATGGCGTAACGCTAAGGCTACTACATCAGAACTAGGTGCATCAAAACCTAGATTAATACCCATAATGCAACGAGAATAGGTATCAATTACAGTGGTTAGCCAGGGACGACTGAGAAGTTCACCATGCTGATCTACTAACAACACATCCGCAGGGGTATGATCACATTGCCAGACATGGTTACTGTAATCAACAGATAAATCTTTTCCTTCGCGGGTTTTAACAGAAAGGGTTGTTCCTCTCCAACCAGGACTGCGGATACTTTTAGTTTTTTCTTGTTTTTCCAATATGGGAGCTAATACTCGTAAAACAGTCCTGTAATTAGGAGGTTTTAAGTCACTCAATTCATGAGCTTTAGCCTGAACCCTAATAGCAACCTGTTTAGGACTCATGCGTTTGCTTCCCTTGTTACCCTCCTTATGAGTTTTGACGATAAAATCTTCCCAAAACTCACCAATTCGATGTTTTCCTTTATCAGTCCTACCCGTTTGGGTGAGTCCGACTAAACCATCTTGTTCCCACTTTTTCACCAAACGCTGAACTGTTCGGACTGATACAGCTAGTTTTTCAGCCGCCTCCTTTAACTTTTGTCCATAAGTTGTGCGATCGCATGGTTCTAGTAAACTTTGTAATACCTCTAACTTCAGTTGAGCTTCTTCTGAGAGTTCTGTGGCAATCACATTTGTCTCAGGAGGTGTGTTGTCTCCTTCTGATATGCCTTCCACAGGGATAGCTGAGGTATGAACAGTTAAATCAGAATTTTCATCTCTGTTCATAAATCAAACAAATTTTATAAAAACATCATGTTATTCTAACTTACTGGAAAGCGACAGTCAATTTGTCATTATGAAAATATACAAAAACTTTTTTTAATCAGTAACGCGACAGTTAATTTGTCATGTTCATGGGAAACGACATTTATTTTGTCACTAACTGGATTGAAGTATAATATCGTTAAGATGCTAAAATCCTTGTACAGCAAGGATTTATAAGATGACATTAATTTGTCACGATGACATATAATTAGTCACTGTACAATGTCGTCCATGACAAACTGTGATTCCTCTTTGGGGCGATAGCGAAGCGCTGCTCCAAGCAGTTCACATTCATCAACAATTGAGGGATAATCTCAGTAATATTAGCCACTAACCCATCATTGAATCTTTCATCCTCAGCCTAGTAGTCTGTCAAGATTGAAATTGTGAGTTATTAAATTTTATAACCGTTTGTTAGCAATACTTTCAAACTTCATTAACACACAAAATTAATATTGACAGACCACTAGCGAGAAACGGAAGTTCATGGTTAAAGCATTACAGCAGTTGCCGATTGAATGCAATACAATTAAGGGCGCAGACCCTGCGCCCCTACAGGATTGGCGATGAAACTTTGTACCTCATAACATCAGGAAGTGCTGTATCATCTCACCCTCATAATTTGGCTAAGTATTGTTAATGATGTATTTTAGGTTAGGTTTTGAAAAGTAGTTATTCACTCCCCCCCTCTAAAATTCTTTCTCGTTGTGGAAAACTCGCTTTGGGTAAGGATGTGCGTACACGGTAGCCGATGCTTTGGGGGGAAACCGGAAAAATTAGTTCCCTCCCCAAAGCATCGGGGAGGGTTAGGGTGGGGTAATTTGAGGAATAATGGTGATTCGATAACTTGTGTATACACCGTAGCTACTTATAGTAGAGGGGGTTTACAAAACTTAATATCCGCCTTCTTCTTCGTATTCCACTTGTCGTTCCTTAACCTTTTTGGGAATATTTACAGGCTTTGGTGCATCATCCCAGGCATCACCGTCTAGATCATCATCATAGTCATCATACTGGTCAGCGTAGGTCTTTTTGGCAGGTTTGGCTTCGGCTCTGGGGGCTTCCTGATAACTATCTCTTACCGTTGCATCACTCCAGTTATCTTCTTCGTCTTCTTCATACTGAATTGACTCGTAGGAACGGGCTTTCATCACCTGACGCTGGGGTCTTTCTTCTTCTACATAGTCTTCCGTCCATTCCTCTTCTTGGGCTATGGGTTCAGGAATGCGGACTTTAGGACGAGGTGGTTGGAGAGGAACACCACTAGGTAATTGATTACTGGGTGCAACTGTCCGAGGGGCGCTATAGCCAAATTCTTCTTCTGCATCTCTTTCCCAAGGGGCTTTACCAATTCCCAGCCGTTCTAAAACGCCCACGGTTAACTGGTTTACTCTTTCTTCAGCACCTTCAAACACAATTAACCGACTAGGTCCGGTGCTGACTACTTCATCAATGGATAGTTCATAGGTACTCAAAAATTGGTCGGGAATTTGCGGTAATCCCAAGGAGGCAATGACGATAGAGTATATTTTACCCGTTTCGCCATTAAATTTAAAGCCTCTTACTTTGCCTAAAACTTCACCTGTTTCGGTGATTACTTCCCAGTTCATCAGGTTACTGAGAATCTCCACTTCTACATCTTCGATGACATCCTCGTTATCAACTAAGATGACATCACCGATTTGGTTGATGCTGTTGAGATACATATTGCGGGGCAAACTAGAAATAGATATCAGGCTGTCTCGCAAACTTATTGCCACAACCTCTCTTTGATCAACATCAACCCAAATCTGACTCACGATACCTAACCGCTTACCGTTGTCGCGGGTGATTACCTGAGTGTTTAATATATCTGAACGTCTAACTATTTGTTCTGAAGTCATTCTATAGGTCTTCCTGTTCGCGTAGCGTGCCGTAGGCAATCTCGAATCTGGTTTATGTATATGTCTATTTTTAACAGAAATTTGTCAGTTGTCAGTTGTCAGTTGTCAGTTGTCATTGGTAAACTTTTTTCCTGTTCCCTGTTCCCTGTTCCCTGTCACCTGTTATCTAACTTAATACCCAAAACTTGAGTATCCGCGCCTCTGGCTTGAGTTACGCCAATTGTGCGCTGGGCTGATTTTATCATCGGACGGCGCAAACTCACAATTATAAAGCTTGTTTCGCCTGTTGTTTGATCATTCTAGCTAATCATTCCCTGTTTGGCCCATTTAAAAACATATCAACTTCGTAATTGTAGCTGGATATCCTGATAATACATTTCCACCAGAACAGCAAGATTTATTGATATTAATATCCTTCTTTAGAAAGAAGAAGTAAAAAATTTTATTTTTAGAATTATAAGTATAGCTGTTTGGAGCTAAATGAATATGGCTTTATACAAAATTGAAGACTTTACTGCTGACTCTAACTATGATAGTCCAGAGTTGGATGACAGTGAAGTTGAAAAGATTAAGCATTTTGATGTCTATTCAGACATAGATGATGATAAAGTTGGCACTATTAAATACATATTAGTAGATGATTCAGGGCGTTTGCGTTATTTAGTTGTGGACACAGGTTTTTGGTTCTTTGGTAGACAAGTATTGTTACCAATTGGACGTTCCCGAATTGACTATGATAAACGTCGGGTATACGCGAATAAGCTGACAAAGCAGCAGGTAGAAAATTTACCAGATTTTAAAGATTTGCAAGAAATTGATTACGACTATGAGGAACGGGTGCGGGGTGTTTATCGTCCACCAATAGCACAAGAACCTTTAGAGTCATCAACACCGCTAGAGTCACCGATAGCTGTAGATTCTCCACTAGTTTCTCATGAGCGCACAATAGTTACTCCTGCTGTTCCTGTTGAACGGAATACATATAGGTATGAGGAAGAACCAAATCTTTACAATGTGAATGAGCAGGATCACCAAAACCTGAAACTATATGAAGAACGTTTAGTAGCTAATAAATCTCGTGTGAAGACAGGAGAAGTAACTGTTAGTAAGCAATCATATACTGAAATGGTAACAGTTTCTGTACCTGTGCAAAGAGAACGTATAGTCATTGAACACACTGATGCGGAAACGGGTGTTAAAACTGTATCACTAACTGAGGCTGATTTAGGTGAAGGAGGAGTAAAAATCAAGAAAATAGTTGAACAGGATACAGTTGAAGCTGAAGATACTATTCGTCGTCAAGAATTAGATGTTATACTCAAAACGGCTTGATTGTTTGATTCTAAACGTAGGGGTTTAGCAGTGCTAAACCCCTACACATCTGGGTTCTTTGTCATTTGGCAAAAGTTTAAATCTTACCCGTGTTTAGTATAATCGGATTGATCAACGAGTAATTGAGAGAAGAAACTAAGGAACCTCGAAACAGCAGTTCTGCGTCTTGGGAAAATGGCTCTCGTTGCAACACTACTTAATACAGGCATTAGTGTCTAGCAGATAAATCATCAAAATAGCTCTCTTTCTGCTTGTTCTGGCTGTGGATGTCTGATAAATGTTTCATCTTGAATACAACTATAAAAATCACTCAATTTTGTTGTTGTTTTTGTTGGTGATGCTGATTCATAGACAAGAATAATATCTAATTCCGTTCCTTCTGTTGTTTCGGGTAATTGAATTTGGGCGTTGCTGATTTGGGGTATGAGAATGATTTTTCATGAGATCAAAACCCTTGTAGAGACGTTCCATGGGTAGGGATTCTCGGCTCTACACTTAAATTCATGCTTGGTTTCAGCAACGCCAGCGATCGCTTCACAATTATATATCTTGCGTAATCCTGTGAACTGCTTCAATGGTCAGATGATTCTAACTTAATATCTAAAACTTGAGCATACGCACCTTTGGCTTGAGTGAGACCAATTGTGCGCTGTGCTAATTATATCATCAAATGGCGCAAACTCACAACTATAAACTATGCCTGTTGAGCCTGTTGTTTGATCATTCTAGATAATCATTCCTAGTTTGCCCGATCTAAAAACATAACATGGTATAACCCTACTAGTACAAAACGGCGTAAATAAACCAACCATTCTAAATCCTCCAAAAGCCTATACTGTCTTCATTTTGACTTTTGACTTTTGACTTTTGACTTCCGCCTTGCGGTACTAGGTTATAATTCATCAGGCAAATATCCAATTCTTGATCTTAAAGTATTAAATAAGCGATCGCAATAAGGAGAAGCTTGACGAACCCTATTGATATCAAGACGTTTTAAAATTTCTACAGCATGGTGAGGTGGACGACGAGTTTTTTTATCATATTTACCATGTTTAGAATGACGAGTTGCTGACTCTAACCATACTAATAAAGTTTTAGGAGAAACCTGTTCTATATTTTGGTCATTTCCCATTCCTCTGATAATTTTTTCTTCTTTAAACCCTTCACCATAGAAGTTTCTTAAAGCATCAATATCAGCAACAAACCAAGATTCCATTGCTTGAACCATAAAATGACATTGATCATCATCATAATCCAGGTTATCACCTCTAATCCAAGATTGATCCTCTTTTCTGTTTCTCAAATGTTCCCAAGGACTGTGATTAGGAGATATTGGAGATTCGGAATCAATTAATAAAATATTGAAAGATTCAGCATTAGAGTCTAAGGATAATTTAAAATTTTCATAAGCATCTTTCCGAGAACCGCACATGACTATCCTAAACTCTATTTTTTGTTCTTTAGCAATACCAACTAATTCTTGAAAAAATTTACTAAATCCTTCACGAAGACTACTTGTACTTTCCTTACCTGCTATAATTTTACTTCTAAAACCTGGACGTTGCATTGGTAAAAGTTCTTCATCATCATTTGCATTTCCAACACCCTCAATATAAATACGAATACTTACCATCTATTTCCACCAAGTTCCCCTATTCTCCAAAGATCACCAAGAGTATATTTTTCCAACCATTTTTTCAATTTTTCTGGTTTAAGTCTCCTTAAATGAGTTCCTGTATTATCTCTTTCACAAACTACTACAGATTCAGGATATTCACTCAACGCAGAAACCAAAGCATCAGAATGAGTTGTGACAATTAATTGAGTTCTCTGAGATGCTTCAATTAACAATTCTGCAATAGTTGGCAAAATATCTGGATGTAAACCTAATTCGGGTTCTTCAATACAAATTAGTGGTGGTGGAGTAGGATCTAAAAGTAAAGCCATTAAAAACAAATATCGCAATGTTCCATCAGATAAACGAGTTGCAGGAATTGGTTGAATTACACCTTCTTCCCGAATAAATATTTGTGCAGTACCACCGTATATTCTCACATCTAATTCTTCTGCTTCTTCATAAAATTTTTTGAGGCATTCAATGACTTTCCTAATACCTATTCTGTGTTGTAAATCTTTTATAAATAAACCTAAATTGCTCGTATCTTCTAGTAAAGGATGTTGAGGTAAATCAGTAGGTTGAGCCTTTCTTGGTTCTGAATCTCTTCCCATTTGCCAGTAACGATATAAGCTTATTTTAGAAAATTCTGTGCTTAAATAAGAAAGTTCTGGATATCTATTTGGATCTTTTATTTGAGATAAAACTGATTGATCTGATTTAATTGAATGTAGTTCCAAAAGTTGTTCACTTCGTCTTTCCTGTCCTGATAAGGGATCTTTATCTCTTACTGTAAAAGAACGAAATCCATTATAATTGTTAAGATAATAAAATTGAAAACCTTCTTTTCTCGTTTCTGGTTCGATAAATTCATCCACTAAATCAAATCTTTGATTATATGTGGTAAAACTAAGCGTATAATCAAGTAAAAGTGACTCTGATTTTTGAGGATAATCAACAGTAATTTTAATTTCTGCTATCGGAGTATCTTTGTTACCTTTCCATAAAAACTCATTAATACCTCCACTTTTACGAAAAGGCACAGGTAAATCTGTCGGTGTTGCTTTTAAAATTCCAATAGCTTCAATTAAATTAGATTTCCCAGATGTATTAGCACCAATTAACACATTTAGCGGTTGTAGTTCTATTTCTTCCCCCGCATTTCCATAAGAAAGAAAGTTTTGTAATTTGATTTTATGAATAAATCTTTTACCTTCCATTTACTTCTCCTAATATTAAATAAAACTATATTGTTGCGAATATTTTGGGTAAGGAATACACAATTATTTATGTTTTGCGATAGCGTAAGCGCTGACTTGTCAGTTCGCTTAATGGTAGTTTGAATATCTGCTCTTTAAGTTCTTGTAACAACATAGATAGCTCCTATGCTTGAATGGTTGTCTAATATATGTTGTCTATTCAGTATATTATAAACGATCGCACTTTATCAATCTAACCTACAAACGATTCCTGCGGAGCGCTTCGCTACGCACTTTATCAATCCAACCTATGAGCGATTCCTGCGGAGCGCTTCGCTATCGCACTTTATCAATCCAACCTATGAGCGATCGCTGATTACGCTTCCCCAACAGGCGAACTAGCACTAATGAATAATCAAACTATCTCTGGTCATTTCTAAAAAATCATACATCAAAAACAATTCGATTATTTGAGTAATATTTTGTAGAAAAAGTTGTTCAATTTGTTTGTTACTAATATTACCTGTTGTTATTAGTAGTAGTTTGTAAGGCTCTTGTTTGATTAAAAAAGAATCTAAAAAATCTTTATCTTTGGTAATAACGATTCTCTGTTCCAGGATTGATAGTTTGTTGATTTCCGAATCTGGAGTTGCATTTTTTAAAGGAAGATTCTTGGTATGTATAACATCACAACCTAAGTTCTCTAATAAATTGGCAATTCGCATTGGTAATTGAGCATCAATCAAGAATTTCATGAAACTAATTGGAGAATACTTTTAACTTGAGTGAGTCGAGTAGCAAAGCTGAGAACTGCTAAAATGTCTTCGTATTCTAAATCATCATAATCTTCTAAAATATCATCAATATTCATGCCTGAACTCAAAAGTTCTAAGATCATTTCCACCGGATATCGCAATCCACGAATACACGGTTTACCATGACAAATATCATGGTTAATTGTTATTCTATTTAATAGAAGGTTATTCATAAAAATACCCGGTAAGTGGGAAACTCAGACACTTCAGTGCTGAGAGGGAAACGACTCGTGCAGTTCGACAAGTGTTACAGTGAGCTTGCCGAACTGCTCACTGACCACGGTTTTAACCGCCTTGAATATTTTTTCATTACCGCCTTGGAGTTGGTAAATTCGGTGTACTTTTGTAATGTACTTTCAACGGGACAATTACCGATTCAAAATTCCCAACTCTGTACGCATAATGTGTTGCACGCGATGTGCCTCCCATTTCTGGGGTAATGTTAGCTGATGCTACGGCACGCTGCGCGAACGTCAATGTTTTAAGAGCTTTTTAGACTTGCAACACTGTTTCAGTGACTTTAAAACTGTTTAATTGCAAATGACAGAGCAGGGAACTAGTGAAGCAGCGCGGTCTTGGGGGTTTCCCCCATGAGCGACTGCTGAACCCCGAAGGGGCAACGCATTCCGGGGTGTCGTGACTCAAAAAACGTAGTCAGTGAAGACTTAGACTGGTCAGTACAGCTTGCAATTTCTTACAAGCTCAGTCCCTTTAGGGCTGAGTTACTGACGATATTAGATGTTATGTTGGCACTAAATTAATTGTACTTGATTTTTTGAGTTCTATGACAATAGAAAAAAGCGAACTGACAAGTCAGCGTTGCGCGATTCCTAGGTCGCGCTTTGCTATCGCACTTTATCCATCTAATCTACAAGCGATTCCTAGGTCGCGCTTCGCTATCGCACTTTATCTATCTAATCTACAAGCGATTCCTAGGTCGCGCTTCGCTATCGCACTTTATCAATCCAACCTACGAGCGATTCCTAGGTCGCGCTTCGCTATCGCACTTGGTCAATCCAACCTACAAGCGATCGCACTTGGTCAATCCAACCTACAAGCGATCGCACTTTATATATCCAATCTACAAGTGATCGCACTTTATCAATCTAATCTACAAGCGATTCCTACGGAGTGCTTCGCTATCGCACTTTATCAATCCAAACTACAAGCGATTCCTAGGTCGCGCTTCGCTATCGCACTTTATCAATCCAATCTACAAGCGATCGCACTTTGAAAAACCTAACGTACGGGCGATTGCACTTTGATTAAGCCAACCTACGAGCGATCTCTCGCACTTAACCTCAACAGGCGAACTGACAAGTCAGTCTACAGTTGATCATATTCTGCATGAGAACCAACCCAAAACCAGATTACAGTATCTTCTTCTAATTGACCGACGGCTCGATAGTCTTTATTGATACGTGCGGAATAAATGGGCAGTTTTGGATGAACTTTCTTGAATCGCAAGCTTGAGTAGTTTGGATCTTGCTTGAATTGCCTATAAGCTTTACGAGTCTGTCCTTGAATCGGCTTTGGGAGATCAGAAAACATTTTACGAAACTGGGTGGTGGTACGAGATTTCACAATGTTTCTGGGTCTAATTCTTGAGTTTTACCTGCTCGGTACTCTGCCATGGCTTCGGCTGACAGTTTCGCCAATAAATCTGGGGAATTAGCAAATGAATCATCCCATCGCTGATCATCTTCGAGTTCTTCCAGAATTAGGGTTGCGATCGCATCTTGCTTATCAGTAGGTAAGATTTTTAATCGGGCGATCACCTGTTCAAGTCGTTCAGTCATATTGGAATCCACTTTTCTTTCATGACACATACCTCAATTATCGCTTATCTAATCAAGATCGCAAGGCATAAAATAGCGATTCCTAGGTCGCGCTTCGCTATCGCACTTTCGTCAATAAATAGCGATCGCAACCCACAAGCGATTCCTAGGTCGCGCTTCGCTATCGCACTTTATCAATCCAACCCACAAGCGATTCCTAGGTCGCGCTTCGCTATCGCACTTCCTAACACCACCCAACAAGCGATCGCATTGCTTTATGTTTATCAATCTTCACTCACTAAATATTTGACATAGTACCTCACGAAGCAAGGGTTCAGCAAATTCAACTACGAATCCTTCGTCATCATTAGACATAACATACTCACCTATGCGATTGTGAGCAGTACAACATCTCACACGATATATACAATAGGCTGAAAAATCTATTACTAACCCTTTATAGCTATTTTCTGTTATGCCTGTAATAGATGAATCTCTGGAATTACTTCGGGTAAATCCTCCCCTGTTCATCAAATCTTGAAATGGAATAATATTAGTGATTTTGTTGTAAGGATTACCGTCTTTACCATAATCGAAAAAAATCTTCATTCCCTTATCTAAATAATCTGGAGAGTTAATTTTATTTAGACAATCTGCAATTTTATCAACTTTGTTCTGATCATCACATTTACTTTTGAGTAACTTTTTTAAGCTATCAATTTCCTTATTGCTGCTATATTGATTGAGTAATTGTCCTATTCCTTGTAAATCATTATCTAAACTTTTTATTTGCTGAACTAAGTTCCAGTCGAAAATCAGTTCCAGAAGGTGATAAAGCTTTAAAAATCTTTCAAAAGCATAGGGTTGAACTACTGAACGAATGCAACTTTCTTTATGATAGGGAGTTGGAAGTACAATTCTAGGTCTAGCAATCAATTTAGAAGGCTTAAAACGATATGCTTGATGTAAATTAGATGCTGCATTTGAGTGGAAAAATCCTCCCCAAATAGGTGCAGAATCCATGTAGTTATTTTTATAATCATTATACTCACAAACAGCAATCACTAAGAGGATGTTTGAAAAGTATCAGAATTAATCGAGATCCCCCCAACCCCCCTTACAAAGGGGGGCTAAATTCCTTAAAGTCCCCCTTTTCAAGGGGGATTTAGGGGGATCTGCGGGTGTCAGATCCCACACGAAAAAGTTTTCAAACAACCTCTAAGTAGTTTTTAATAAATTTGTAGGGAATCTCAAGTCGAAACGTCTCTTTAGGGACTTCCAAGAAATAAATTATCCTGATTAACGAACCACAGAGGCGCAGAGGACACAGAGGAATAAGGGTTTGAGAGATTTTTGCGTTAGGTGGTTGAGTATTTTTTTATTTGGAAGTCCCTTATCAACTTCATTAATATAAGCAATATATCTTGCCTCTTTTAGACTTGCAATATTTATATCAGTAATAGATTTACATATACAGAGAACACCCAAAAAATTATTATGCTCATTATAAATTTCAATGTCTTCATCACTTTCATAAGAAAAGGATACCGCATCTACTGGTATCGGTATCATTCCGTTGAGAGTGCAAATACCATCATATTCAGAGAAGAGAGTTATATCATAGGGAAGATCACTAAATTCTGTTAAATCATTATAGTTCATAGGTATTCCGATCCTCTTAGCCAACATTTATCAAAATTACATTCTCCTGCTTGATTAAAATATTCTTTGAAGCCGTATGTTAAAACTGTCCTCTTTGCAAATCCAAGACTTGCTTTACGCGGATTAAATCCACTTTCCACATTCTGTAATGTTTCCAATGCGAGAGGATCATCTCCTTCTTGATTATCTTTAAGTAATTTTAGAAGAGTATTTAAAGCTTTTTGTACTCATCAAAGTTATCCCCAACTAAACATAAGTAGTCTTGTATGGATAATTGAGCATAAAGAATATCTGTATTTGTCCGTAAATCTTTTGCTTGTCCAATGATTTTTACTTGCATAGCGTTATTTGTACCTAAAATTGGGCATTTGAATAACTCATAAAAATTAAATATATTGTATCATCAGTTACGTCCTGTTCACCGTGCCGTAGGCAATCTCGAATCCGGTTTATGTATATCACTATATTTTAAGAGAAACTTGACAATTGGTAATGGGTAATTGAAAAGATAAATTTTTATTACTCTTATTAGCTCTTACCTATCAATGGTCAGATGATTGTAATTTAATACCCAAAACCTGAGTATATGCGCCTCTAGCTTGAGTTACACCGATTGTCCGCTGTGCTGATTCTATCATCGGACGGCGCAAGCTCACAACTATAAACTGTGCCTGTTCTGCCTGTTGTTTGATCATTCTCGCTAATCGTTCCACATTTGACCCGTCTAAAAACATATCCACTTCATCAAAGGCGTAAAATGGCGATCGCACTTTATCAATCCAAACTACAAACGATTCCTAGGTCGCGCTTCGCTATCGCTTGACATTCAAAACAGTCGCTACAAACTTTTGGGGACTCATTGGTGATTTAAAAGTGTTAGTATAAATAATTCCCAAAAGTTCACAAACTTGATATAATGGACATAAAGACTATTTAGGAACGCAAATTTAATAACCTGCAATTCTGATGTAACCTGGAATGGTGCGTTACGCTGTCGCTAACACACCCTACTTTTGCACCTTATTTAATTCACATTCCTTAGTGAGGTAATAATTATGTTATCAACTGATATGAAACAAGAATCAATAATTAAGAGAATTGAGAATGTTGTTGCTATTTTAATGGAAGAACGTCCTTTATTTAAAGAGGATCTAAATTATACGAAAATGGTTCAAGATTTAGTAAAAGTATTTAAAGAAAACTTTTCTTTAGAAGAATTTAGTCAGATATCAGAAGAAAGTCTTAAAAAGCGTTGTAGTGGTATCATGGCTCTACACCTTTTGGCTAAAATAGGAGAGGATTTTACTCCTGAACAAATGGCAATTTTTGATGATGCAGTTAAAAGAAAATAGAAAATTTATGAATTATTTATTAGATACTAATATTGTTTCTTTAGCACTCAAACAAAATTCCCAAATTCTTCACAAGATTACAATTAGTGAGTCTAAGGAAGAAAAGATTTTTATTAGTTGTATCACCTATTTTGAAATTAGGCGAGGTTTTTTAGCGGTTGATGCACCAAAACAAAGAGCAAGATTTGAGGAATTTTGTCAAGAATATCCGATTATTTTCTTAGATGATTTAGCAATTTTAGAAAAAGCTGCTCAAATTCATGCTAATTTGAGATTAAGGGGTGTACCAATTCAAACTGAAGATGTTTTAATCGCTGCTACTGCTATTCTTAAAGATTTAATTGTGGTTTCTAATGATAGTGATTTGGCCAGAGTTGAGGGTTTAAGTTTAGAGAATTGGGTAGAATTATGATGATTAAATTATTTTTTGGCTGATGTATTTAAAACTGTAGGTTTGGTTAAGCTGTTATTGGGTTTTTCGCATTTGGTCAGGGTGTAAGTGGCGAACTCGCACTTTATCAATCTAACCTGTGAGCGATTCCTAGGTCGCGCTTCGCTATCGCAATTTATCAATTCAACCTACAAGCGATCGCAATTTATCAATTCAACCTACAAGCTATCGCACTTTATCAATCCAACCTACAAGCAATTGCACTTTATCAATCCAACCTACAAGCGATCGCACTTTATCAATTCAACCTACAAGCTATCGCACTTGGTAAATCCAAACTACGAGCGATCGCACTTTATCAATTTAACCTACGAGCGATTCCTACGGAGCGCTTCGCTATCGCACTTTATCAATTTAACCTACAAGCAATCGCTTCTCAAGATGCAGATGTTGCGGAAAGAAGCTGACTATATCACAAGATAACACTAAGCGGCAATGCGGGCTAACGTAAAGCTCACCTTCGGTGTTTTTTCAAATTCTCACGCTGCTTTCGCTAGTGGCATGAATATTTCAATGGATTCAAACGGTATAAATATTTTGTCTTCTTCTGTTCTTTCAATTAATCCGAGTTCTTCCAGGCGATTTACGTCTGTGTGTACGTTTGAATAGTTTCTTTCGGCTGTTTTTGCCAGCGCGTAAATACTGCATGGCTCTATCTTGCTTAAAGTATCAAGTAAATCAAGTCTAGCAGGTGTTAGCTCACTAAAAAGTGATTTTGCAGATTCAAATGAAAGTCTAAAATTTACTGGCTTTCCAATTTCGGAGTCTTTAATTTGTTGACGAGCGGCTCGGATTGCAGAACCACCTTTGGCTACTTCAATAATTGCTTTCATGATTCACTCCAGGTTTCAATGTCTTTTTCAAAATCGTCAAGCAATTTATCAATGCTTGTGAACTTGTAATCTATTTCGTGTGAATTTATATGTTTATGATCTCCTTTTCCGCGTTCGTTGTCATATCGAATTCTACATTTTCCATTCTGCCCGTAAAATAATCTGTATTTGTATTTATGTGTGCTTGGTGGTATTGGTTCTGGTAATTCCCATATAACAACCTCGACGATTGATCCGTCGTCATGAACTTCTTTTGCTTTGGCGATTAGAGTGGCCTTCATATATTGCATTGTAGCAATATATTTAACTTCTGTCGAGTAGCAATATTATGATCCGAACGGCACTGTTGAGCGATCGCGAAGTGCTGACTTGTCAGTTCGCTGATTAAACTTAAAATCAATTAGCGATTCCTAGGTCGCGCTTCGCTATCGCACTTTATCAATCCAACCTACGAGCGATTCCTGCGGAGCGCTTCGCTATCGCACTTTATCAATCCAACCTACGAGCGATTCCTGCGGAGCGCTTCGCTATCGCACTTAATCTTGTAAATCCTGATTCAGATATTGAATCATCATTAAGTATGATGAACTTCCTGTTTTTGACGGATAAATTGAGAACGTCTCATTTTCACGATTTCGGGGATATATTCATTTTTATGTTCTTGTCCCTCAAATCCCAACCTTAAATAGACATTACCTCCTATTCCTGGGATTACTTCACCTTGTTCGGTGCGTTTATCGTCTTTAGCAAAGTAGAAAAACTTAAATTTATTATAGATATTTTCTGCAAATTCATTTTTAAGTTTTTGCTCTGCATTTTGATAAATGACAGGTGCAACTATAAATATTTTCTCTGGCTCTATTTTTTGAATCAGGTTAACTAAGTTAGTTCTGACTACACAAGCACCAGAAATAATAGATTTAATTACAATCAAATATTTAACTTTCTCATGAGCAGGTTCTTGATATTTCTTGAGAATAGGAGCTACTTTTAAATCTTCAATTTCAAAAGGAGAAAATCGCTGATTCCAGAAACAAGCAAAACCAATATTATGTAGATGTTCTTCTAAAGTTAACATTATACCTTTAGCTAAGAAATCAGCATCTTCTACGGTACAAGCTAGGTATACATCAGAATTTTTATCATTAATTTCAGATAGTAGAAAATTACCAAGATTCATCCCTATCTTGGTCATGGTATCTTTGTATTGGTCTGGTTTAACATTCTTATTGGCTAATGTTTCCAGTAATTGCTGAATATCTTGATTACAAATATCTGAATATAGCCTAGTCATATCAAGAATACCTCCAATTCTTCAAAGGAAGTGGGGTGATGTTTTTTGATAAGTTCCTGAAATTTTTGAAACCTTGTGGTTTCGATACTGTAAGATATTGTTCCTTCATTTAGTCCGTCGAAATACTCCCATTTTAAAAAGCCTCTGGTTAAATTATATGTGAAACTGTCTATTTTATCAAAAATATCTATTACTTCTGGGTCTAGCTGTAGTTCTGCTTGAAAGGAACGAATATATGAAGGGATGCAATGTTGAGCTTTTTTGAGAATATCCATAAGAGATACTTTCGATTTATTAATTGCTTCCCAAGCACCAAGTAAAACTGTAGCCAGACATTCAATTTTATCTGGATCTGCATTATCAAAAGCACACAAATACTCTAATGAACGTCTAAAATCAGGTTCTTGAGCAATTATTTTAGGAAGGCTATCGGCAAAATAGAAGTAAATAACTTGGCTATAATTTTTAATATCATTGGGAATATTCGTTTGTAATTTATCTCGGATTTCTGAAGAAGAGACTACCAGTGCAAGTTCTGATGCTTTAGAAATTGATTTATTTAATTCATACTGTTTTTTAAAGTCGTCATTTATTGATTTTTCTCCTGTTCCCCAAGTTACAGCAGAACTATTTTTAAGTTGATAGTGTTGCAGTGTGTTTTCTGAGACAAGTTCAATAATTAAGTCATCAATAAAAGATAGACATTGGCTTAATAAGTAAATTTCTTTGTTACATTCTAAAACGCATTTAGATAATAAGGATATTTTGTAAATAGCAAAGATATTTTCGTAAGTGTTACCTTTACTGTTACTAACACCTCCTGTATTTTTATTTTTTATGTATTGTACCGTTGAATCTCCAAATAGATTTTTGATTTGCTCTTCTGTATACATGAGGTTTTTTATAGGCTATTATAATTAGTGACAAGTTAAGGAAAAAGGTAGATTATCAAAGCGATAGCTGTTGGTATAATAGCGCAGTCGAGCGGACAGCGATCGCCCTCAGCTCAAAACTAAAATATCATAATATCGCATTTGGTCGAGTTATAAATAGTGATCGCACTACCTTCAGCTTACTCAAAAAATCGCGTCTTGTCTAATTTTGCTGTCTTAATTGGTTGCAGTTGAACACTAACTGCTACAACCATTTCAAGTCCAATAAGCAACACTATGACAGCGGCACAGAAATTCAATAATTTTTCAGGTAATCCTACTTGTCCCAATAGATCCACCATGTTATCGAACAAATCTCCATCTTTTTTAACCTCTCTAATTAATTCGTTAAGTTGCCCATTGTGAGGTTGATCGTCAAGACTTGCAACATTAATGGAATGAGCAAATACATTCCGAATTTTTCTTATCATCTGTAAAGCGTGTTCAAAGTTGCTGTCGATTACACCTAATCTATATGCAAGAGCAATTTTGGCAGAAAAGGAGCTAACAGGACGATCAGGATCAAAGAGGTTGTCCGAGCCACCACGATGAGGGCGCATTAATTTTTTGAGAAGACGTTCAAGACTTACATCTAAGCGAGCAGCACCTAAAACCACTGCTGCTCGCTCTCCTTCTTTTGCAAGATTCACGACAAAATTTGTTGTCTCCTGAATCAGCCTTTCCTGAAGTTCTTCAATTTCACTTTCTGTTAGTAGAAGGTTGTCATCCATTACTGATATTAGAGATTTAGAAAAAACAAAAATCTTATGAGTATTATTTCGTGGAACAACACCCAGAAAACTAATTCAATGGTAAATAAATTTTTATGTTAGAGGTTGTTTGAAAAGTCTAAATTCATACTTCACTGGGCGATTAGTAATTCAATGGTCAGATGATTGTAACTTAATACCCAAAACCTGAGTATATGCACCTCTAGCTTGCGTTACGCCAATTGTCCGCTGTGCTGATTCTATCATCGGACGACGCAAACTCACAACTATAAACTGTGCCTGTTCCGCCTGTTGCTTAATCATTCTCGCTAATCGCTCCACATTTGACCCGTCTAAAAACATATCCACTTCATCAAAGGCGTAAAATGGAGAAGGACGATAACGTTGTAGGGAAAATATAAAACTTAATGCAGTTAAGGATTTCTCTCCCCCAGACATAGAAGCAAGACGTTGGACGGGTTTTCCTTTGGGGTGTGCGACTAGGTTTAAACCACTGTTAAAAGGATCTTCAGGATTATCTAGTTGTAAATAACCGTCACCATCGGAAAGAATAGCAAAAATAGATTGGAAATTCTCATTTACTGCGTCGAAAGCTTCTTTAAATGCTTTTTGTCGGAGGGTGGTAAAGTTTTCAATTCTTAATAATAATTCTGTGCGTTCACCTTCCAAAGTCTCTAATTTTTCGGTGAGTTCTTGAAGACGACCTTGGACTTTATCGAATTCTTCCAAAGCTAACATATTCACAGGTTCCATTGCCTGTAAACGTTTACCTAAACTCCGCAATTCTTTTTGCAAGTCCTCTAAATCAACTTTATTGGGAACTTCTGGGAGGGGACTGGGTAATTCTGCACCTAAATCTCGCAGTTGGTTTTGTAGTGCTGTTAAATCTTCCCGGCGTTTTTGTTGAGTTTCTTGCAGTTTCTCTATTTCCCATTGTAATTGTTGTTGACGCAAGAGGAGCGATCGCAATTCGGTTTCTGCTGTATCTCGGTTCTTTTTCTCTTCCCCTAAATTCTCTTCTAATTGACCCAATTTAGCCTGAATTGCAGTAATCAAATTATTCAATTCTTCAATTTGACTATTAACTGTTGCTTGTTGCTGTTTTCCTGTGGTTTCTTCCTGCTGATATTGAATAACTCGCGCTTGAGATTCTTCTATTTTTTCTTGTAACCGTTGTTGTTGATTTTCTAAGTTTTTTAATTGTTGTTGAACATCTCGCAGTGCTGTTTCCCGTTGTTGTAATTCCTGTTCTTGGGTTTTAATGATAGCTTGGATTTGTTGCCATTCGCTAGGGGTTTGGGAAGATTCCAACTCAGCTAGGGTATGTCTCAATTGTTGTAATTGAGTTTCTTGTTCTGGTAATTCCCGATTTAAAACTTCTAACCGGGATTGTGCAGTGGTGAATTTTTCGGTATTTTGGGAAAGTTGAGAACGAGTATTTTCTAACTGCGTTGTTAAAATCTTAATATCTTTCTTTAACTGTTCTAAATATAATTGTTGTTCCCTGCGGACTTGACGTGCTTCTGTTAATTCTAGGGTGAGGGTTTTAGTGCGAGTTGCTAAAGTAGAAATTGCTTCTCCACAACGTTCTAAAATCCGATCAATATCCATTAAGCGAGATTTCAAATTAGCAACTTCCTGAGATTCTCCAGCTTCGCCATTATCAAACCGCAAAGATGAACGTTGATTACCGCTACCTCCAGTCATTGCGCCGCTAGTTTCTAATAATTCCCCTTGTAAAGTGACTATCCGATATAGTCCCATGTTTTTCCGAGCTTGGGCAAGAGTCGCAAATACTACCGTTGCACCAAAAACATAGGCAAATACATCATGATAACGGCGATCGCACTCTACCAAATCTACCGCATAACTGACAAACCCATCAGCTAAACGCAGAGTTGCATCTTGGGTAAATTTCGGGACTTTAATCTTATTTAAAGGTAAAAAAGTTGCCCTTCCTGCCCGTTTTTGTTTCAATAGTTCAATGCCCGCAGATGCCACGCTATCATCTTCAACCACAATATGTCCTAAACGTCCACCAGCAGCCATTTCCAATGCTAATTGGTGTTTGGGTTCAACTTTACCCAACTGCACCACCAAACCGCACAAACCGGGCATTTCTGACTGTAAAATTACTTTACTGGCTTGTGTTCCTTGGATTTCCTGTTGGGCTTGCGTCTGTGCCTCTAATTTATCTAATTGACGTTGTTTGTCCCGTTGTTCTTGTAAAAGTCGTTTTTGGGTATCTTGTTGAATTTGTAACTCTTGTTCTGTCGCAGCGAGATTTTCAGCTAAATTTTGAATAGGTTGGGTAGAAGCATTAAATTCCGTTTCCAGACGCGCACATTCAGCTTGTTTTGCGGTTAATTCCGGTTCTAAACTGGCAATTAACTGAGATTGTTCAGAAATGAGTTGTTGTAATTGAGTATTCCGTTCCTGTAATTGTGCTTGTTCAGTGCGTTGGGGTTCAAGAATATGTAGTAAAGATTCAATTTGCCGATTCAAAGCTGTTTGTTGTTGTACCCAAGCTTCCGAAGCTGAGGCAATTTCCGCAGCAGCTTGACGAGAGGATTCTAAATTTTGTTGTGCAACGTCACGCTCTGATTGTAGAGACGTTACATGAAACGTCTCTACATTATGACTTTTCTTAGCTTCCTCTAAAGCAAGTTGATATTGCTGAATTTCTTGATAAGTTTGA
The DNA here is from genome assembly GCF_009712065.1 of Aphanizomenon sp. UHCC 0183. NCBI lineage: Bacteria > Bacillati > Cyanobacteriota > Cyanophyceae > Nostocales > Aphanizomenonaceae > Aphanizomenon > Aphanizomenon sp. UHCC 0183. The sequence goes on from NZ_VILC01000025.1 coordinate 25,090, forward strand.
TTTAACCGCTTTGTAGATTCTTGAATAGATGTTTCTAACTCCCGTTGTTGTCGTTGGAGTTGTTTCCGTTCGGCTTCCTGAGTAGCGAGATTAGACTGAACAGAAAGAACTTCCTCCTCACCCAAAGCCTTCACACGGAGATTTAGCTGCTCTAATTCAGTAGTTTTCTGATTAATTTGAGAATTAGTTGTATTTAACTGAGTAGTAAAATCACTGAAATTGCGATCGCCCTCTTGAACTTGTGCAACCAGCTTTTCCTGCTGTGCTTGGAGAGAACGCCAAGATAAGACCGCTTCCCAAGATTGTTTTTGGATAAATTCAACTCGCAATAATTGATACTTTTCTGCCTTAGCCTTGTCTTGAGACAGGCGATCGCATTGTCCACTTAACTCAGTTTGAATAATCCGACAACTATCCTCCTTATCCTTCACCTCATCTAAAGTAGACTTAGCTTGGACAATTTTCCGATCATAAGTCGCCACCCCAGCCAACTCATCAATAATTTCCCGACGTTCCCGCGCATTCATGGAAATGATGCTGGTAACATCCCCTTGCAATACTACATTATACCCTTCAGGATAAATCCGCAGTTCCTCCAAATCCTCATGTAACTCAGTCAGAGTACAAGCCACACCATTAATATAATAATTCGACGTATACCCCCCCTGCTGAGACACCCGCAACCGCCGAGTCACACTCCACTCAGAGGATTTTGGATTTTGGATTTTAGACTTTGGATTTTCTTCCCCCACTTCCCCCACTTCCCCCACTTCCCCAACTTCCCCCACTTCCCCCACTTCCCCCACTTCCCCCACTTCCCCCACTTCCTCCACCTCCTCCCTCCGCGCCTCCGCGCCTCTGCGAGAGACATCCGAAATATCAAAAGTCACAGTTACACTAGCTTCCAGCGCCGAACGCCCCTTATGTTTTTGGGCATTATTCACCAAATCCGGTAAACGTTCCGCCCGCATACCCTTAGAACTAGCCAGTCCCAAACAAAACAACAAAGCATCTAGAATATTTGACTTCCCAGAACCATTAGGACCAGATATGACGGTACACCCCGGTAACAAAGGGACAGCAGTAGTCCCACCGAAGGATTTAAAATTGGTAAGTTCAACGCGCTTGACATATACCATGAGGCACTGGTTAACTGTAAACTGGGTTAAATAACTAAGTGTACCAATTATTTATCATTTCGTGACCAAGAAAGAAGGGAAATTTGGTAACTAAATGTATGGCGACAATATATTTTAAACGAACCACAGAGACACAGAGGACACAGAGGGAAATACAAGGGGGTTGTTTACATCTGGTTTAAAATTGCTATATGTTAAGTTGCTCATAGATGTATTTATGGAAATTCAAACGCCAGATTGGGTTAAACACGCGGTTTTCTATCAAATCTTCCCCGACAGATTTGCTAGAAGTCAGCATTCCCGTCACAGCTTCTTAAATAATAGCAATTTAGAAGTCTGGGATGCACCACCTACATACCAAGGCTATAAAGGTGGTGATTTGTGGGGTGTGATAGAACGATTAGACTATATCGAAAGTTTAGGGGTGAGTGCAATTTACTTTACACCCATTTTTCAATCTGCTAGTAATCATCGTTATCATACCCATGATTATTACCAGGTTGATCCGATGTTGGGGGGTAATCAGGCTTTGCGAGTATTAATAGATGCTGCCCACGCCCGCAATATGAAAATAGTTCTTGATGGCGTATTTAATCATTCTAGTCGAGGCTTTTTCTTTTTCCATGATGTGTTAGAAAATGGTTCTAATTCCCCTTGGGTAGATTGGTTCAAAATTCAAGACTGGCCGCTTGCCCCTTATGATGGTAATTTACCTGCTAACTATGATGCTTGGGCGGGGATTCGCTCTTTACCAACCTTTAATCATGATCATCCAGATGTGAAGGAGTATATCATGAAAATTGCCGAATATTGGCTGGAATTTGGCATTGATGGTTGGCGGTTAGATGTGCCTTATGACATTAAAACTCCGGGTTTTTGGCAGGAATTTCGCCAGCGAGTTAAAGGTATTAATCCTCATGCTTATATTGTCGGTGAGGTTTGGACAGATGCCCGTGAATGGCTTGATGGGACGCAATTTGATGGGGTATTGAATTATTTATTTAATGAGGCAGTGCTGGCGTTTGCAGTAGGCGATCGCATTGTATTAGAATTAGTAGAATCTCAGAGTTATTATCCCTATCCTGCCCTAGATGCGGCTGGTTATGCAGCCAAAATTCACAGCCTTTTAGAATTATATCCTTGGGAAATTCAACTAACTCAATTAAACGTCCTCAGTAGCCATGATACAGCTAGATTAATTAGTATTGCTGATGGTGATCAAGCAAGTGTAGAATTATGTAATCTGTTGTTATTTACCTTTCCCGGTGCGCCTAGTATTTATTATGGTGATGAAGTTGGTTTACCTGGAGGCATAGATCCAGATTGTCGCCGTGTTTTCCCCCTAGAATCTGACTGGAATCAAGAAATTTTAAATACTCACAAACAATTAATTTCTCTACGTCAAAATCATCCAGCTTTGCGAATTGGTAGTTATCAAGTTCTATATGCACAAGAAACAGTTTATGTATTTGCGCGGATTTTAGAAAGTGAAGAATTAATTATTGCTGTGAATGTGGGAACTGAATCTATCACAGTGAATATAGATTGTCGTAATTTGCCAAAAAAACCACACCAAGTTTTATTTGGCAATGGGGAAATTACATGGAAGGATAACAATGTTTCTTTAACTATTCCTCCCCGTAGCGGCTTGATTTGCGTTAATCTCAAATCCCCACCACATCTCGTTCCTAGTCTCTGACTACGAGATGATGAGTGATATTTTTTTGCTACTTATGGGTAATCTAATCATAGTAGGGGTAATGCTGCTATTAAGACAACAGCAATTTTTGACACATGACTAACTCTAGTGATGATTACTTGGTTCGGCGCGGTAAGCAGATTGAGCGAAAGAAAAGAATTGTTACATATATTGGACTTATTTCATTTGGTGGTTCAATATTGTTCGGCGGGGTTAATGCCATCAAACAGTCTTGGGAAAAACCTAAGCAGGCAGTAGTTCAAACCGTTGGGAATGATTTACAGACACAGATTAAGGGTTATGAATTGGTTTTACAACGTGAACCGAATAATCAAATGGCGCTTGAGAGATTGTCCATTATGCGGTTAAGGTCTGGGGATAATCAGGGGGGGATTGCCCTAATTGAGAAGTTAATAAAATTACATCCAGATAGAGAGGATTATCAAACTGTGCTGGCAGATGTAAAGAAGAAAATGAGGGAAAAGTAAGAGCGATATCAGAATTGTTTATAATGTATTTGAGATGGATATAATTCCATATCCGATTTTAGTGAAAGCTAACATATTCTTCCAAAATGGAAAACTATGGACACCCTGAAAATTTCTCCTTCAACACAGTTACCAGATCATACTCAATTACCCTGTGAAGATGGAACATTTGTGAAAAATTTTCAAGAACATCCCCAAAGTATTCTTCTAACAGAATCTATCTGGTCAAAATTACAAGCAATTCATCCAGATAAACAATTTTGCATAGGACAAGATAGCGGTATTTATTGGCGGATTACAGAACCACCAGAAAGAGGTGCAGAAGCACCAGGTTGGTTTTATGTTCCTGATGTGCCGCCTACTCTAAATGGTCAAATGCGCCGTTCTTATGTGATGTGGCAAGAATTACTTGCTCCCCTAATTGTCATTGAATTTGTATCCGGTAATGGTAGGGAAGAAAGGGACGAAACTCCATATCAGGGAAAATTTTGGGTTTATGAAAAAGCAATAAGAGTGCCTTTTTATGGTATTTACGAAGAAAAGAAATCATCCTTAGAATTATATCATTTAATCGAAGGACAATATCACTTGATGCCACCTAATGCAAGGGGTCATTATGTAATTGAAAAAATGGGTGTTGAATTAGGAATTTGGCAAGGAACATATAAAAATGTCGAGTTACCTTGGTTAAGGTGGTGGGATTTGGAAGGTAATTTCTTGTTAACAGGAGAAGAACAAACTGAACAGGAAAAACAACGGGCTGAACAGGAAAAACAGCGGGCTGAACAGGAAAAACAGCGGGCTGATAGATTAGCAGCGAAATTGCGAGAATTAGGCGTTGAATTTGATAATTGAGCAATTTTGTATAATGCAAAACCCCTATACCGCAAGGAACTCAAGTTCCTTGCTAATAGCGAAAGTCATCTAAAGATGACTAAGGAATGTGAATTAAATAAGGTGCAAAAGTAGGGTGTGTTAGCGACAGCGTAACGCACCATTCCAGGTTACATCAGAATTGCAGGTTATTAAATTTGCGTTCCTAAATAAGTAATTGGACAAAAATATTTACAGTCATTGCGAGGGAAGGGAAGCAATCACAACCCTGGCGATTGCTTCATTTCACTTCGTTCCATTCCCAATGACATTGTGTAATTAATTCTGTCTGACTACTTATTAGGAAAATTTATTAGTCTGTTTTAACGGACTTGAGCTATGAGACAGGGAATTTATTCCCTGGCGGGTGTGGAAAGCAACTTTACCCAGAGGGGAAATTATGTCTTTTAATAAATACAAAAGCATTGCTGATGTATTACAGGAATTTCCACTCACTTACAAAGAAAAAAATTTCATTGAACAAGTACCTATGGAAACTGATCCGTATTTTAAGAGTAGATTAGATTTTATCCTAGAAGCAGGAGTTGTTTTTAATTCAGAATATGCTATTTGTGAAAGCATTATTTACCCAGTTCTTGTAGAAGTATGGCGACAATATGCTAGTAAATTATTACTTTGGAGTCATCAACCTTTAAATTATGATGAGAATTTATCAGGGATTCCCGACTATATGGTTGCTCAACGTTCTTCTAGGGGTAAAATTATTTTGGAGAAGCCTTATCTAATTATAGTGGAAGCTAAAAAAGATAACTTTGAGGAAGGTTGGGGACAATGTTTAGCGGAACTGATTGCTGCACAAAAAATGAATGGTAATCAAAATAGTCGGTTATTTGGTATAGTTTCTAATGGTAAGTTATGGGAATTTGCAGTTTTGCAAGAAATGGAGTTTGTTAAGAATGTTAAATATTATGTATTAGAGGATTTACAAGCACTGATGGAGGCGTTAAACTTTATATTTAGTAATAGTTTTGAGCAGGTTATTTATTGAGTTTTTAACTTTTTCATGTTAATTGTAAAGATTTGTGAAAATAAACGTCCGCGTGTCTATAAGATGATAGATTTTCTGGGATTGTGGGTACTATCTAGATGTAGAGGTAATTAGGGGGGGGTTAAGCAAGCGATCGCACTCATGGAAAGACTGGTACAATTACATCCAAATAGACAGAATTATTAGACTGTTTTGGAAGATGTGAAGAAAGAAATAAGGGAAAAGATAAGATTGATCGCTAGTAAAATTTGATTATTAGGGTAAGTAAATAAGAGTATGACTATGAATAATAAAATTACTAATTCTGAACTTAACCGTTTAATTCCGCCAGAAATTAAAAATGATGAATTTTATACAGCTATTCATAAAATTGCTAGGGAAGAAGATATTAAAACTATTTTAGAAATTGGTTCATCTTCAGGCGAAGGAAGTACAGAAGCATTTGTTATGGGTTTAAGAGAAAACCCTAATAAACCAGTTTTGTTTTGTATGGAAATTTCAAAACCTAGATTTGCTGAGTTGCAAAATAAGTACAAAAATGACTTATTTGTAAAATGCTATAACTTTTCTTCTGTTTCACTAGAAAATTTTCCTGAGCAGCAAGAAGTTATAAACTTTTACCGAAGTAATATAACTAATTTAAATTTATATCCATTAGAATTAATTCTTAGTTGGTTAAACCAAGATATTGAATATGTGAAAAACTCTGGAGTTGCTGATGCTGGTATTAGGAGAATTAAACAAGAAAATAATATAGAATATTTTGATGTAGTTTTAATAGATGGATCAGAATTTACTGGTGTTGCAGAATTAAATGAGGTATATGGAGCAAAATTTATTTGTTTAGATGATATTAGTACATTCAAAAATAATATTAATCATCATAAATTACTAAATGACTCCAGTTACATACTTGTTTCTCAAAACACATCTGTTAGAAATGGATATTCTATTTTTCAAAAGAAGGATAGTGTTGAAAATTATTTTTCTGTGTATGAAAAATCTGAGCAAAGACTAGTAACTAGACTTGTTAAACCAGGAATGCTAGTTTTTGATATTGGTGCTAATATTGGTGATTATTCAATCCTTCTAAGTAAACTCGTAGGTTCTTCTGGAAAAGTTTATTCATTTGAACCAGCGTCAACTACCTTCAATCAACTACAAGAGCGACTTATTTCATTGAAAATTAATAATGTTTATGAATTCAAAAAAGCATTTTATTCAGATGATACTCAAATAGAATTTAATGAATTTCCAGACGATTTCTCAGTGTGGAATAGCATTGGGAAACCACAAATGTTAGATCCACAAGGATCAGGGCAATATGTACCCATTACAAATACAGAGATTGTTGAAGCAATTAAGTTAGATTCATTTTGCTTAGAAAACAGTATTGATCATATTGATTATTTGAAAATTGATGTTGAAGGTGCTGAAAGCGATGTATTAGAAGGATCTAGAGAATTATTAAAAAATAAATCCATAAGATATATACAATTTGAAATATCACAAAAGATGTTGGAAGGATTAAATCGTATTGCAAAATCTACTTTTGATATCTTAATTGAAAATGGTTATGAATGCCATCGAATAACTGAAGAGGGAAATATTGGAGAAGTAGTAGTAGATTCTAATTCTTTTTATGAAAATTATATTGCTTTTCCGGTACTACCAATTAACTTTTTTACCATTGTTTTGAATGGGCAACCATTTATTCAATATCATATAGAAGTCTTAAAGCAACTTTCATTTAGATGGCATTGGCATATTATTGAAGGCGTAGCTGACTTAAAGCACGATACAAGTTGGAGTGTAAAACTTGGTGGAAATATTAGTGACGAACTCCATAAAAACGGTCTAAGCTATGACGGTACTAGAGAATACTTAGATGAACTAGCGAAACTATATCCAAATAATATTACAATTTACCGCAAACCTGAAGGCGAGTTTTGGGATGGTAAACGGGAAATGGTGAATGCACCGCTTGCTAATATTCAGGAAGAATGTTTATTATGGCAAATTGATGTAGATGAACTGTGGACATTAGAGCAAATTTATTCTGCTAGAGAAATGTTCATTACCAATCCCGACAAAACTGCTGCTTTTTATTGGTGTTGGTATTTTGTTGGTGAAAAACTAATTATTAGTACCCGTAATTGTTATGCACAAAATCCTCAACAAGACTGGTTGAGAACTTGGAAATTTAAACCTGGTGCATTTTGGGCAACACATGAACCTCCGATATTAGTTGAATCTCTTCTAGACGGAAAACATCAAAACATTGCAGCCGTAAATCCTTTTTTACATGATGAAACTGAAAAGAATGGTTTAGTGTTTCAACACTTTGCCTATGTTACTTCAGAACAATTGCGGTTTAAAGAACAGTATTATGGCTATAGTAATGCTGTATCTCAGTGGCAAGCTTTACAATCAAACAGTAAATTTCCCACTTTATTGAGAGATTACTTTGCTTGGGTAGGAGATGAAACAATAGTAGATATTGCTGAATCTTACGGTGTAATACCAATCGTGCAAAGGGATTTCAAGAATACTAATTGGCACTTTTTAAAACCAGATCAAATACAGCAGCAAAGAGAAAAAGTTCAAAAAAGAAAGCCAATAATTATAATTGATGCAGTATTTTTCCAACTATATCAAACAGGAATAGCTAGAGTTTGGCGAAGTCTCCTTCAAGAATGGACAAACACAGGCTTTGCTAATCATATTTTAGTTTTAGATAGAGCCAATACAGCACCAAAAATTAATGGTATTCGTTATCGCACCATTCCCCGCTACGACTATAACAATACCGAAGCTGATAAACAGATGCTTCAACAAATCTGCAATGAAGAAGAAGCGGAACTATTTATTTCTACCTACTATACCACACCTATAGAAACGCCTTCGGTATTTATGGCTTATGACATGATTCCCGAAGTATTGGGGGGAGACTTAAATAAGCCTATGTGGCGAGAAAAACATCATGCTATAAAATACGCCTCAGCTTATATTTCTATCTCTGAAAATACAGCCAAAGACTTAAATAAATGTTTCCCTGATATACCCTCAGAATCAATTACTGTTGCCCATTGTGGTGTAGATCCTCTTTTTTATCCTGCTTCTGAAAGCGAAATTAACGCTTTTAAATATAAATATGGTGTTACCAAACCGTACTTTCTATTAGTTGGTACTGGTAGTGGTTACAAAAATGGTATTTTATTCTTTCAAGCTTTTGCCAAACTAGCCAGTAGCTACGGATTTGATATTATTTGTACTGGTATTGGTGGAGTTTTAACACCTGAATTAAGAACCTACACATCAGGTAGTGCCGTACATCTGGTACAACTGAGCGATGAAGAACTGGTACTAGCTTACTCTGGTGCAGTGGCACTAGTTTATCCTTCTAAATATGAAGGCTTTGGAATGCCTTTATTAGAAGCAATGGCTTGTGGTTGTCCTGTGATTACTTGTCCTAATGCTTCAATCCCAGAAGTCACAGGAGAAGCCGCTATTTATGTTAATGATGATGATGTTGCCGCACTGGCAAATGCTATGTGTGAAGTGCAGAAGCCTAGTGTTCGTCACTCATTAATTACCGCAGGTTTAGCACAATCTAAAAATTTCTCCTGGACAAAGATGGCTGAAATTGTGAGTTCTGAGCTAATTAATACAACTTTATTGCCTTTGAATCTCAGAGAAATTAATTTAATTATCTTTCCTGATTGGTCACAACCAGAAGATGAACTAGGTCTTGAGTTACAAGAGGTAATTCAAACATTAGCAACTCATCCTAACAGCGAAAAAATTACTCTTCTCATAAACACAGGTGACATAGATACTGAAGATGCAGAAATCTTTTTATCTAGCGTAGTAATGAATATATTGATGGAAGAAGAAATAGATATAACTGAGGAGTTAACAATTTCTTTACTCATTGATTTGAATGAAATTCAGTGGCAAGCCTTACTTCCTTGTATTAATGCGAGAGTTTTTTTAGAACATGAAAATCAAAAGGTAATTGTCAACAAACAAGTAGAACAAATTCCTTTATATTCTCTGGAAAATTTAAAAGAAGTAAGTGCAGAACAGTTTTTTTTTCAGCTAGGAAATAGCTTATTTTCTCAAAGCAAATATCAAGAAGCAATTATACAGTATCAAAAATTTCGGCAGATTCAAATAGGTAATCCTGAATTTTACTGGAGTTTCAGCGAATGTTTCAGACGACTTAATCTTCTTGAACAATGTTTTGCCGTTCTTCAAGAAGGAATTAAACTATATCCTGTTAATGCAAAACTCCACTTCACTGTAATTGTTAATTATCAAATGAGTGGACGGGTTCAAGAGGCAATTACGGCTGCTAATATAGCGTTGGATAACTTACCTAATAATCGCACATTTCAATTAATTTCTAATCTTATATTACCTAGTGTTTATGATCAAGTAGAAGAAATTAATGCTTACCGACAAAGATTTAAGCAAGGACTTGATAATTTAATTAATAATATTCCTCTCAATAATATTGAAGACCAACAAAACACCCTAATTGCTACTAGTTGTTGGACAAACTTTTATCTTCCTTATCAAGCAGATAATGTTCTAATTTTGCAATCTCAATATGGTAGTTGGCTGCATCAAATCATGAAAGCTAATTATCCTCAGTGGGGTATGCCATTATTAATGCCTCCTCTAAAAGAAAATCAGAAAATCCGCATTGGCTACGCTTCTCATTATCTACATTCCTATAGTGGGACACTCTGGTTAACTGGCTGGCTGCGCTACTGCGATCGCAATAATTTTGAAATCTACTGTTACTACACAGGTAATCAAGCAGATGCAATTACTGAAAAATTTCAAGAATATAGCGATTTTTTCTATCATATTCCTGATAATTTACCAGCAGTTTGTGAACAGATAATTGCTGATAAACTTCATATTTTAGTCTATCCCGAAATTGGTATGGATGCGCCAACTATGCAAATGGCAGGTTTACGACTTGCACCTGTGCAATGTGCAGCTTGGGGACATCCTGTAACTACAGGTTTACCAACGATTGATTATTTTTTATCTAGTGAGTTAATGGAAGGGCAAAATGCTCAAGAACATTACTCAGAAAAATTAATTCTCTTACCTAATATTGGTGTTTCTTATCCTAAACCCTATATTCCGTCAGTTATTAAAACTCGTTCAGATTATGGTTTAAGTGATGATGATGTAATTTATTTATGTTGTCAAGCACCTTTTAAATATTTACCACAGTATGATTTTATTGTGGCGGAAATTGCTAGTCGCGTCTCTCAAGCTAAATTTGTCTTTTTACGGGGTAATGTATTAAAGCCTCGGTTACAACGTGCTTTTGCTGCGGTAGGGCTAAATAGTGAAGATTACTGTGTCCATCTGAATATTCCAGAACGACTAGATTATCTGATGATTAATTTGCTTTCGGATGTTTACTTAGACACATTTACTTGGTCTGGTGGTAATACTAGTCTGGAAGCAATAGCCTGTAATCTTCCTATAGTAACTTGTCCAGGGGAATTTATGCGTGGTCGTCACACAGATAGTTTTCTCAAAATGATAGGTGTAACAGATACCATTGCTAGTAACGAACAAGAATATATAGAAATTGCTGTTAGATTAGGTTTAGATAAACCTTGGAGAAGGAGTATTGCGGAAAGAATGAGCCAAAATCACGACTGTCTTTTTGATGATAAGGCTTGCGTTACAGGTTTAGAGTCCTTTTATAAAAAAGTTTGTAGTAAGCACTTCAGTGCTTCTTGAATTTTAAAAGAGCAGGCTAAAGCCCTCATTACTAACTTGCTTTAAAAAAATCTATGTACGAGTATCATAAACTTACAGATGAACAAAAAGCCGAACTAGTCGAATATCGTTTAAGTCGAGGTTATCCACCTCACTCACCACCACATCCAGTTAGAGATAAAGAATTTTATTTATTAACAGCAGCTTGCTATGAACATAAGTGTCATCTTTATTCAGAATCACGTCGTCAGCAACTGTTAGAGATGATATTTAATAATTTTGGTGATGCTGTGAGCAATAAGGTGAGTGCTGAAGCACTCACTACAAACTGCAAGATTTGTGCGTGGGTGATTTTACCTAATCATTATCATTTGCTGGTTCAGTTAGTAAATTTTGATGTTTTGAGTGAGTTATTTCGCAAAATACATGGTGTGCTTTCTCGTCAATGGAATCTTGAGGATAATGTAACTAAGCGAAAAATATGGTATCGGTGGTCAGATAGAGCTATTCGTTCTCAACGGCATTACTATACAACTTTGAACTACATTCATTACAACCCGGTGAAACATGGCTTAGTAAAATCTCCTTATGATTGGGTTGAGAGTAGTGTCCACTGGTATTTAGAAACTTATGAACGGCAATGGTTGCGTGATTCTTGGGTTGAGTATCCAATAAGAGATTACGGCACAAATTGGGATGACTAGTCCGTAGTAAGCACTTCAGTGCTGTGATTTAGATGAGGGCTTAAGCCCTCACTACAAGCTAACTATCAACGTATTTCTGCCACATCTGTTGATAGGCATTCTCCATTTCACGGGTAAATTTTTCCGCATCCCATAAAGGTGCGTTTTTTCTTCCTTGTCTTAATTTCCAAGCAACCTCTTGTCTAAGTTTTTCATCCTTACCCAAACGCACACCCCACTCTACATACTCTTCCTCAGTCCAAGCAATACCTTCCGTAATACCAGCATTAACCATCATGCCGTAACTATTGCGGGCAGAAAATTGTTCACCCACTCTAGTAACTAAAGGAATACCCAGCCATAGAGTCTCTAAAGTTGTGGTTGCACCATTATAAGGATAGGTATCTAAAACCACATCAGCAACTTGTAAATTAGCCCGATGGACGGCTTCACTACGGGCATAGGGTAAAAATTTGATGCGAGAAAAATCCACACCCGCCTCTGCCGCAATCTTCTCAAAAAATACCTTAGTTGTTTCTGGATCAGCATCTCCTTTAATCAAAAGATAACTATTAGGTACTTCTTTGATAATTTTCATCTGTAATTGTAGATGGGGTAGATGCCTTTTATATCCTTTTTGAGTCATGAAATAAATAATGGCATCACTAGGAATATCTAAATCTTCCCTTTGTAAATCAGGTACATCTATCTCAAAACCTTCAACAGCAATATAGGTTTGAGGTAGTCGCCAAATTGTCTCGCTATAATAATCCTGTGCTGCTTCTGGTAACACATAGGGGTCAGCAATAAAATAGTCAATTGATGGTAATCCTGAACTATCCCACCCTAACCATGTTACCTGTATCGGTGCAGATTTGATTGACATTAATTCACAGGCTTGATCTAAAGTTAAACTATCTAAATCCACTAAAATATCAATTTCATCTGCTTGGATTTGCTGCCAAACTTTATCATTTTCATGAAGTCCAAATTTATAAAACTTATAAGATTTATCAACAAAATGTCTTTGTGTAAAACTTTCCATTCCTTCAGAATCGTCAAAAGAATAACAATGTATTTTGAATTTTTCTGGGTTATGATGTTTAAAAAGCCAACGGCATAGCCAAGAAACAGAATGTCGTTTAAAACAATGGGAAATATAACCAATATTAAATATTTGTTTATTTCGATTTAGATTCTGTCTTCGTAAATCTAAGTTTCTAGAATTATGTTCTACTATTTCTGCATATTTTTTAATAAAGTGGGATTGGCAAAAACTAGAAATTTGATGTTGAAGTATGTGGTTTCTTTGTGGTTTATCTTCAAAATACGGAAGAGCAGATAACGCATTAGATAACCTGGTTATATCTATAATATTATCAATATTAGGTTGGGTTTCTACTAACTGCTCAGTTAATACAATCTGGTCTTGCAATCGATCATAAGCCTCTTGCCAATAACTACCAGAAGTCATTAATCCTCTAAGAACAACTTGGTTAGCACAAATTTTTTCTGATAAAGTATCTGCTAATTCATAACATAGTTTAGCTACTTCTATACCTTTATCATATTGTTGATTGTTTTGATAAAAATAGGATATCAGTGTTAAAATTTCTCTATGTTCAAGATGATAATTCTTGGGAACTCTATCTAGACACAGTTCTGCAAACTTTGATGCCAAGTCTGGTCGTCTATAAAAAGCTGATAATTTGATACATTGGGTCATTACGGTTTCAATAATGATCATTATCGAATTATCTGGATGACTCTGTAAGCAAATTTTCGCAAAATCAAAAACTGAATTAAATGCTGCTTTTTCTGTGCTTGTATAAACTAACAATTTTCTAATAACATCTAATAATAAAGTGAGATCACAATTATCTGTTGTGACACATAAAGAATTACTGATTGACTCTAATAACTCTGAGGAATCATCCTTAAAGGTTGCTAATTGAATGACAATCGCAACCAGATGCAATAAATTATTAATATCTTCAGGGGCAATTTCTTTGATATGCTGACGAACTGCCCAAGCAACATGATAGTCTTCAATTGTGATGCGACGCTTGGCTTCTTTGTCTAAAACTTCTATTAATTCTGTGATGTCAAAATCTGCTTCTGCTACTTCTGATAATGCCGTAAACCAAGTTACTTGCGCTTCTGTTTCCTGACCTTGTAATAAGAATAGTAATCCCAGATACCAGTAATAAATTTTAATATCAGATTCTCTTTCTATTGCTTCCTCATACAGTTTTGCTGCGGCACTATAATTTTCATTAATGAGATACTCTTGTGCCTGTTGCTGCCAGTTATCCTGAAGCATAAAATTTTTAACCTATATACTATACTCTATATACTCAAAACGGCTTGATTGTTTGATTCTAAACGTAGGGGTTTAGCAGTGCTAAACCCCTACACATCTGGGTTCTTTGTCATTTGGCAAAAGTTTAAATCTCACCCGTGTTTAGTATAACTATTTTGCAATAAGAACATTAACCCCCTATGTCTAACATAGAGAGTTAATTGTGTAATCTTACTCTTAATTGCTGAAACAATTCAAGAATTACTTAATTAGTTTACCGGTGCCAGTACAAGTTGTACCAGTTGTACCGACTGCGTCTTTACCACTTGCTTCCACATTGGTGGTTTCACAGAGATATGCTATACTTGTTAGTTCAGAGTTAGGTCCAACTGGTTTCAAATAAACATTACCACCGTAGTTTTTCAGCCCACTTCCAGTGGTTACTATACTTGAATAGTTAACACCATAAGCAGCTGTACCAGCCCCAGTACCAGCCTCAGCCGTGTATGTGTAATTTGCGGTCTGGGTGGCAATACCAATACCCATAGCATCAATGCTGCTTGTAAAGGTATCATTCTCTGTCATGTAAGCTTGTTGACCTCTATTCATAGAACCAACATAGGTCTTAGCTTCAGTCTGTTTAGCTTTCTTAGCTTGGTTCAAGAAGGAAGGTAGGGCAATAGCGGACAGAATACCGATGATGATGATAACAACTAACAATTCAATCAGGGTGAAACCTTGATCATCTTTCTTTTTACCAAGAAGGTGTTGCAAGAATTTGGCTTTCAGTTCAGTTTTCATAGTAGTTTTTCCTGGTCGGAGTGTTGTTTGTTTCTTTATGCAAATAACTTACCCAGTTCTGATCAATTTCATATCACCCCACCGAAAAATATTTTTTCCTAGATATAAAAATGGATGAGAAAGCTTACATACAGATGATTTCATCTGATTATGTTTATTCAATCAATCCAACCGTTGGCATTTATAAAGGTATCCAACCAGTGGGACAAGAAGCTAAATTCATTGTTTGCTCGGTCCCTTCACCAGCAGCAGGACTTTCACATAAAATAGTGATGGTAACTGATCCAATAGTACCATCTGTGCTTAGAATCGTATTTAAATAGGGGACTCCTGCATAAGATTTCAACGCTGGTTTCCTGGATATACCGTTATTTGTCACCACTGTGTTACTAGGAGCAATATTGCTTTTATATAAATAGTTCTCTGTTTGCTGTCGAATACCAACGCCTAATTCATCAATAGATTCAGTAAAGACTGTATTTTCTAGATAATAAGCTTGTTGACCGCGGTTCATTGCACCAACATATAGTTTAGATTCTACCTGTTTAGCTTTATTAGCCCGACTCAGTAAAGTGGGTAGGGCGATCGCAGACAAAATACCAATCATGAGTATAACTACAAGTAGTTCAATTAGGGTAAATCCCGTATTGCCTAGCTTTGGTGATAAAAAATAGCCTAAAAATTGCGTTCGGAAATGGCTTTTCATAGTATTTTCAATAGGTTAATCGAAAAAAGTGTGCTTTCACATAGATGCAAAAATAGGGCAATATCCACACTAATCTCAATTATTCCCAAATTTCTCAGGTTTGATATCTCTATGCAAAAAATATTTATACTCAGGTGGCTATAGTGTTTGGTAAGTAGTGAGACAGAATTAATTAATTTTGTCTCACTACTTATTTACAGTCATTGCGAGCGAAGGGAAGCAATCACGACCCTTGGAATTGCTTCATTTCACTTTGTTCCATATGACTAACGCCACGCAACGCTAACGCAATGACAATTTACAGTCATTGCGAGCGAAGGGAAGCAATCACAACCCTTGCGATTGCTTCCTTTCACTTCCTTCCATTCGCAATGACATTATGTAATTAATTTTGCCTCACTACTTATTTACAGTCATTGCGAGCGAAGGGAAGCAATCACGACCCTTGGAATTGCTTCATTTCACTTCCTTCCATATGGCTAACGCCACGCTGCGCTAACACAATAACATTGTGTAATTAATTCTGTCTCACTGCTTAAGTAATTAACATTTGATACAGCAATCATGACTTTTCAACCACCCTCTTAGATTTTCCTCAAGAGTCGGAACTGGCGTACAATGCTGGAATTGACTAATATTAAGCCACACCAACTTAAAAACAGTATCTTATGCCAGCATTTTTATTAGAGGTCGGTACAGAAGAATTACCCGCAGGTTTTTTGAGTGATGCTATTGGACAATGGCGATCGCGCATTCCCGAAAGTCTCAAAACCCACAATCTCCCCGAAGCGGTTGTCAAAGTCTATGGAACACCGCGCCGGTTAGCAGTTCTGATTACAGGTTTACCTTCCCAGCAAGCAGACAGAGAAGAAGAAATCAAGGGACCACCCGCACAAGCAGCTTTTAAAGATGGACAACCCACTAAAGCCGCCATTGGTTTTGCGAGTAAGCAAGGTGTAGATATTTCCGCTTTAGAAATTCGTCCCACGGAAAAAGGCGATTTCGTCTTTGTCAACAAACAAATTCCCGGTCGTCCCATCGCCGATATTCTAACCGAACTTGTCCCCCAATGGGTCTGGAACTTAGAAGGCAAGCGGTTAATGCGCTGGGGACATGGTGACGGACGATTTTCGCGCCCAATTCGCACTTTAGTCACATTGTTAGATGGGGAAATTCTACCACTACAATTAGAAAATGGGGCAAAAGTTGTTAAAAGCGATAGCCTTTCTCGCACCCATAGAGTCTTACACCCCCAACCCGTCAGCATTGACCACGCTACAGAATATGTCAAAACCTTGGCTTCTGGCTATGTAAATGTACTCCCAGAAGGCCGAGCCGAAATCATCACAAATCAAGTGAAAGCAGCAGCCGAAAAATTAGGCGGATATACCCCAATTTACCCCGACTTACTAGCAGAAGTTGTCAATTTAGTTGAATATCCCACAGCAGTTATCGGCCAATTTGAAGAGGAATTTCTCAATTTACCAAAAGAAGTAATTACCGAAGTCATGGTAAGTCATCAGCGTTATTTTCCCGTCTTCAAAAATGCTGATTGTCAGGAATTATTACCCAATTTTATCACCATTAGTAACGGAGATCCAGCCAAAGCTGATATTATCGCTGTCGGTAATGCTAGAGTCATTCGAGCGCGGTTAGCTGACGGTAGATTTTTCTATGAAGCTGATTTAGCCAAACCCTTAGAAAGCTACTTACCCCAATTAGAAAAAGTCACCTTTCAAGAAGATTTAGGTTCAGTTCGTGCCAAAATCGCCAGAATAGTTAAAAATGCCGAAAGAATTACCACTCAATTACAATTAAATTCAGACCAAACCCAGAATATACAAAGAGCCGCATTACTTTGTAAAGCCGATTTAGTCACACAAATGGTCTATGAATTCCCAGAATTACAGGGAATTATGGGCGAAAAATACGCCTTAGCCAATGGCGAAAATCCAGAAGTTGCAAAAGCCATCTTTGAGCATTATTTACCCAGAAATGCTGATGATATTTTTCCCCAAACTCTCACAGGGCAAATAGTTGGTTTAGGAGATAGATTAGATACCTTAGTGAGTATCTTTGGTTTAGGTTTAATTCCCACAGGTTCATCAGATCCTTTTGCATTGCGTCGCGCAGCAAATGCGATTGTTAATATTACCTGGTTGGCGAATTTACAAATTAATTTATCAACCCTTTTAGAAGAAATCGCCACAGATTTCGCTACAACTTTTAACAAAGATGCCAAATCCTTAATTAAAACCTTGCAAGAATTTTTCCTACAACGGATTCGCACCTTATTACAAGATGAAAAACAGATAGATTACGATTTGGTAAATGCAGTTTTGGGAGAAAATGATCCTGAATACACAGAACGAGCATTAACGGATTTATTAGATGTCCGCGATCGCGCTCTCTATTTACAACAAATCCGCAAAGATGGTACATTAGATAAAATCTACGAAACCGTCAACCGTTCCACCCGGTTAGCAGCCCAGGGAAATCTAGATTTCCAAACCCTAGAACCACAATCTTTAATAAATCCCCAACTGTTCCAGAAAAAATCCGAATCTGCATTTTATAACGCTTTACTCGAATTAGTTCCTCAAACCCAAGCAGCACAACAAAACCGGGATTACCAACTATTAGTAACCGCACTAGCAAAAATTGCCCCCACCGTCAGTACATTTTTTGATGGTGAAGACAGCGTTTTAGTCATGGACGCAAATCCAGATATTAAGCAAAATCGCTTAAATTTGCTGGGATTACTGCGAAATAACGCCCGTGTATTGGCGGACTTTGGCGCGATAGTCAAAAATTTGTAGCATAACGCAACAAAAATTGGTGTAATTTTTGCCAATTAACGCTACTATAGTGAAGCTTAACCAGGGATGCTACATAGTCTATGCCAGAAGCGTTAATTATTGGATTCGGAAAATCCGGTGTTGCTGCGGCAAGATTGTTGAAACAGGAAGGCTGGGAGGTTGAACTTTGCGATAGTAGCACCTCCCCAACCCTCCTCGAACAACAACAACAACTCGCCAGTGAACACATTACCGTAAAATTAGGACACAAACCAGAATTCACCAACTCTGATATATCCAAATTAATAGTTCTCAGTCCCGGAGTTCCTTGGGATATTCCTATTTTAGCCAAAGCGCGAGAATTAGGCATGGAAACTATTGGCGAAATGGAACTAGCTTGGCGATATTTGCAAGATATTCCTTGGGTAGCAATCACCGGGACAAATGGTAAAACTACCACCACCGCTTTAACTGCTGCCATTTTCCAAACAGCGGGATTGAACGCCCCCGCCTGTGGTAACATTGGTCATGCTGCTTGTGAGGTAGCAATACAGGCAAGAGGCAATACTTCGACTTCGCTCAGTAACCAGAGGCAAGAGGCAAGAGGGAATACAGAAAAAAATTCCGTTGATTGGATAATTGGTGAACTTAGTAGTTATCAAATCGAATCTTCCGTAACTTTAGCGCCCCGCATTGGGATTTGGACAACCTTCACCCCAGATCATTTAGCCCGACACAAAACATTAGAAAATTACTATAATATCAAAGCCAAATTATTACATAACTCCCAAATTCAAATATTTAATGGTGATGATACTTATTTGAGCAAATTAGGATTAACTCATTGGCCAAATGCCTATTGGACAACCGTTAAAGGTGAAAAATTCCTCATAGGTGAAAAAGGCTTTTATATAGAAAATGGCTGGGTAATGGAAAAAATTACCCCCACACCACAACCCATTGTAGAGGTATCTGCATTGCGAATGGTAGGGGAACATAACCAGCAAAATCTGCTCATGTCCGTCGCCGCTGCTAGATTAGCAGGTATAGATATTACCGCTATTTCTCAAGCTGTGCGTGAATTCTCTGGCGTTCCCCACCGTTTAGAACATATTTGCAATTGGCAAGGAATTGATTTTATTAACGATAGCAAAGCCACCAACTACGACGCAGCCGAAGTAGGATTAGCATCTGTCCATAGTCCCGCCATTTTAATTGCTGGTGGCGAAGCCAAAGCCGGGGATGATACCACTTGGTTAGCCCAAATTCAAGCCAAAGCCGCCGCCGTTTTACTCATAGGTAACGCAGCACCAGCATTTGCGAAACGGCTGCAAGAGATGGGATATAGCAATTATCACATAGTTGAAACAATGGCAAACGCCGTATCCTTATCTGGGGAATTAGCCAAAAAATATCAAGCCTCTGTAGTATTATTATCTCCAGCTTGCGCTAGTTTTGACCAATATCCCAACTTTGAAATGCGGGGTGAAGACTTTCGGCAATTGTGCCAAAAATATCTAGTACCGTAGGTTGGGTTAAGCAAAGCGCAACCCAACATCAATCAAATTGATGTATACTAAACACGGGTGAGATTTAAACTTTTGCCAAATGACAAAAAGCCCAGATGTGTAGGGGTAAAGCAAGAGCTTCATTGGTGTCAACTTAAGGTAAAAC
>NZ_VILC01000025.1:45171-100015 GCF_009712065.1 Aphanizomenon sp. UHCC 0183
TATGAATTTATATTAAGCCCTATGTTTCGATTTGTAAAGGGGTTTTCGTAATATTTTTTGATAAATCTAGAAACCTGGGTCGTCTTTGTGGCTATAACCTAGATATGGCAAGGCTTTCTACTGTTAATATTTTTTATAAAAACTTTTAATTTTCTTGTTACCTACGCAAAATATTCCTCAAACCCTCATTTCTCTGTGTTCTCTGTGCCTGGAGTTCTATAGCTCCTGCGTCGCTACGCAACCTATCGACTCCCGTAAGGGATACGTTATTCCGTGACTCGTGCGTAAGTCCTAAATATCACTAAAATTAATAACATTGACAGGTTGAGTACCACTTTTTTGTCAATTTGTCAATAGGAAATTTTTGCGATCGCTCGAATTAGATCATTTCTGAGCAAATTCATGGCTAAAATTGTTGAGGGAATAGCTATTAATTTTGTAAAGTTTTGTATTAGCCTGGGAAATTAATTTCTGAAACGATTACCAGCTTTCACAATTGAAGATTGTATCATATATTCTCGTTTTGCTTGATTACACGCAAGGAAATACAGCGATTTGAGATCAAACGCGGTATGGCAGCAGCATATTCACATTCAGATGCCTCTAACTTCCAAAGGTAAAAAAATAGTCAACACTTCCCCATTTTGGGGACGTTGACGCACAATTAATTTCCCCCCAATTGCTTGAAATAAATGCTTAGTTGCCGCCATATTTAAACTAATTGCCCCTGTTTCCGGCTGAAACATCAATAATTGACCCAACGACTTCCGAATTGGTGGCGTTATCTGGTAGCTTTGATCTTGACAATCAAACTGAGGAGACAATTGCAACTTTAACTGATCACCAGCAGGAATTACTTGCACCTGAATACAACTACCAGGAGGTAAACTGCGCGTAAAATTCTCGATTAAACCAGTAAGCACCCTATCCAGCATCGCCGGATTACTAACCACCGTCGGTAACTGCTTCGGTAAAACCACATTTAAAGTTAAATTACGCCGAGTTGCCGCCAATTGCCAACGGGGAATACTCTGTTGTAAAACCTCATCCAAACACATCGGCGATAATTGGGAATTAGCAAATTTTGAAGGTTGTGATAAATTCTCTAACTCTGCCGCCTTAAATAATAACTCCATCCGGTCAATTTGCTCAGTACATTCATGATCAATAACCTCCAAACGACCGATAACATTAACAGGCAAATCCTTCCTTTTTAATAGTAACCGCGTCATCATCCTAATAGTCGTTAACGGAGTGCGAACCTCATGGGCAAAAGCTTGGAGCAACTCCACATCCGAACGAGATGGAGATTTTGGCGGTGGAGTAGGTGAATGAAAAGATAATGAAGTATGCGTAACTTCTGTGGGAATAGTTAACTCTTGCAGTAATAACTGACTAAATTGAATTACAACTTGATAATCTGGAGCAACAAAAGGATAATTTTGTACCTTAACATCTAAGTCAGCAAACAATTCAGGATTAGTTAAAACCACCCTGGCACCTATAGATTCCCAAGCCTTTTGGACAACTGCCGATTCAAAAGAAAACAAAAATTCCTTCTTACCATTCTCATTTTCCGCTAAAACCAAAACCAATCTAAATTTATCTGTAAATATCAAACAAAACTGTTCTGCACCCAGAGGATCAGCCGGCAATAAAGGTAAAATAGATTCTTGAAAAGTAGCAGTATGAAAAGTATTTATTTCTATATTATTTATATGCTGCGCCACTTCTGACGGCATCATAAATGGCATCAACGCCAAAGGATTAAAAGGTCTAGCTGTAAAAGTTATTGTTTGTAATCGTTGTGCTAGTTCGGGGTGACTAAATAAAGGTGCAGGTGCAGCTAATACCAAACCTTGAGGATCATGAGATGAACTTGTGGCTAAAGTTTTCAACAGCAAGTTCTCCGTAGCCGCCAGACTCACACGCCATTGCTGCTCCGCCTTAGCCGTAGAACACTCAGCGACAGGAGATTGATTTTTAGATAAAACTTCCTTGAGACTCGGCAAAATCCATTCGTACACAGTTTTTAACCTCTTGATTGCTTCAGCAGCTAATGGTGGTTATATTAGACATTTGCACTCTACATCCACGAGATTATCGTCATTGGGGTAAAGATAGAAAGTGGTATAACCGAACCTTCAAGGTGCAATATCCTCTCTTTGTCACCGAATCAGTCACCCATTACCAATCACCCATTGCCAATCCCAAAAAAGATGCGGCTGAGTCTTTAGGATGGAGAATATATAGATAGTGGCTACCTGTGAGCATCAAACCGTTAATATTCGATAGCCATGAGTACAATTAAATTGGCTCTTTTCAATAAAAGCGTTTTAATTTAGTTATTGAAAAGTTGTCATTCCATCAGTTATCTGGATGTTTGGTTCATGACTTTTGGTTGTAGAAATTTAATTCTTTTTTAAGATTTGCTCCTGGGTATCACTCACAGTAAACTCCATCACTTCAAGTATTCAACTTTAGAAATCAACATGAAAAAGCTCATTCCTTTTCTAGTTAGTGGCGTTTTAGTAGCTGGCATGGTTGGTTGTCAAGAAGCACCAAAAACAGGTTCAGAAACTACTGGTACTAGCAGCACAACCCCCGTTGTTCCAGCCAAACCTGCTTCTGATACCACAAGAATTATAGATAATTCCACCGCAACTCCCACTACAATTCCCACTACAACTCCCACTACAACTCCCACTACAACTTCTAAATCCACAACCGACTTAAAAACTGAAATTAGCAAAAAACTGAAAACAGTTCTACCCGGAAACAAGTTAGAAATAACTAACAAAGACGGTGAAATTATCCTCAAAGGAACAGCAACTTCTCAAAAAGAAATCACACAGGCTGAAACTTTCATTAAAGCAATACCTGGCGTGAAAAGTGTCAAGTTAGAAGCTATTGTAAAGACCGAGAAAAAACCCTAGCACCGCAGGGCGGAAGTCAAAGGTCAAAGGTCAAAACGAATATATAATGATCTTTCCAGCGATTTGGAATGGTCTGTTTATTTCCGCCGACCTGTACTAGTTACTTGACTTCATACCACCCTCACCTACCTGCAAGGTGATGAAATTGCTCTGTAGGGGCGGGGAAACCCCGTCCTCAATTATTTTGGGCGTTGCTGATTTTAGGGATGAAAATAATTTTGCACACGTTCAAGACTCTTGTAGAGACGTTCCATGGAACGTCTCTACCTTCAAAAATCATACGCCAATTCAGCAACGCCTTATTTTGCTTAACTTAACATTAATCTAATCCCATAACTTGCCGATAACGAGGTATTAATTTATCTACATTAGCTGATTTAGGCTGTGTTTCCCAGTGACTTCGGTTAAATAATTCTTGTCGCAGTTCATCAATATTAATTGTAGTAATTTTCCCATTACTAATAATTTGCTTACCATTTACCCAAGCACTATTAACAACATTGACAGGACGACCTAAAACTAATAAACCAATAGGATCTGTGCGGGGAAGTAATGATAAATTATTGAGATCATATAAAACTAAATCAGCTTTTTTACCAACAGTAAGAGAACCAAGTTCCTCTTCTACATTTAAGCCTTTTGCACCCCCTAAAGATGCCATTTTCACAGCTTGCCTGGGTGTAATCCAGTATTGATAATCTGGTTCTGTAAGATTATGTAGAATCGAACCAATTTTAATAGCTTCTAACAAGTCTTGGGAGTCATTACTAGAAGCACCATCACAGCCAAAGGTCACATTAACCCCCGCTTGAATATATTTGATAATTGGGGCAATACCACTGCCTAAACGGAGGTTACTTAAGGGATTATGGACGACTGTAGATTGTGTTTGGGCAAGAATATTAATATCAGATTCCTTCAACCATACACAATGTGCTAAAGTTGTGCAACTGTTCAAAAAACCAAGTCGTTGTAAATGGGCAACCGCAGTACAACCATACTTTTCTTTAGCCAGGTTTTCCTGGGCTTTGGTTTCTAATAAATGGGTATGACGGCAAAGATCATACTTATTACTTAATGAAATACATCCTGTAAATAAATCATCGCTGCATAATTGAATCCCCGTCGGGGCAACTAAAATATTAATTCCTACCTCTGGTTGATGAAATTGTTTTACCGCTGTTTCCATAATTGCTAAAGTTTCCCCAGAAGAACGAAAATAAGGTTCATGATTTGCTTGTAATTCTCCATTAGGTATGCCCATACTCAAAGATTCATCTTGAATTAGAGGGGCAATAAAAGCCCGGATGCCTACTTCTTGATAAGCGCGAACTGCTGTAGCAATAGTTTCTAATTCTTCTCCAGGAATTAATACTAAATGATCTACTATACTTGTTCCCCCAGAAAGTAAAGTTTCTACTGCCGTTCCCAAAGCACTGAGATAAACTTGTTCTGTATTTAAAGGAGTAAAATCATATAAATGTGCTAACCACAATTCAAGAGGTAAAGGGGGAATTACTCCTCGTTGCCACATTTCCGAAGAATGGGTATGGGCATTAAAAAAACCAGGAAGCAGCAGTTTGTTCTCTCCATTAATTTCTGTGCCAATTATTTCTAAATTAGGGGTAATAGCGGTGATTTTACCATCTATAACCTGTACGTCTGTAGTTACGTAACTATCGGCAACGCTAATTAAAGTATTCTTAATTGTAAAGTTCATGATTTTAACCTTAATTAAGTAATTGATCCATTAACCTAAGTTTAAGCTACAACGTAAAAAACGATATCGAGAATTGGCATTTATGAATCTACCCACTCAGAAATTAGGATTTGCACCCAATAACTGGCAAGTAAGTCAGACATTTGCAGATATTACTCGTCCTCAAAAGACTCCACGACCAGCCATTTTAGCCACAGAAACTAAAACTCTGCGTTGCGACTTATCCAAAGCTGCTATCATTGTCATTGATATGCAAAACGATTTTTGTCATCCTGATGGTTGGTTAGCACACATTGGTGTAGATGTTAACCCTGCCCGTCAACCGATTGCCCCTCTGCAACAATTGTTACCACAACTGCGGGCTGCTGATATACCTATAATTTGGCTAAATTGGGGAAATCGTCCAGATTTACTAAATATCAGCGCCGGTTTATTGCACGTATACAACCCCACAGGGGCAGGAGTCGGATTAGGTGATCCCCTTCCCAGTAACGGTTCTCAGGTACTAATGCAGGGCAGTTGGGCTGCTGCTGTGGTGGAAGAACTAGAACAGCTACCAGAAGACATCCAGGTTGATAAGTATCGTATGAGTGGATTTTGGGATACACCGTTAGACAGTATTTTACGAAATTTAGGTTTAACTACACTATTCTTTGCTGGTGTAAATGCTGATCAATGTGTTTTATCAACTTTGTGTGATGCCAATTTTTTAGGATATGACTGTATTTTAGTCAAAGATTGTACCGCGACAACTTCACCGGAATATTGTTGGTTAGCAACTTTATATAATGTCCAACAATGTTTCGGTTTTGTAACAGATTCTTCTGCAATTGTAACCGCAATTCATCATTAATTTAATTGGAGTAAAAACACCAATTACTAATTACCCATTACCAATATGTACGATACTCGTTGTGTAATTCCCATTATTAAATCTCCCAAAGATTATCAAGCATATCGGATTAGTCCCCATGACTCTAACCGATTAGCAATTATCTTTGATTCTGCAAGTGCAAATACTTCTTTAACTTGTTGTATAGAAATCTTTGATGTCGGTGGACAAACACCACCAAATCGGCATCAATGGGCTGTAGAAATGTTTTTTATTCTCAAAGGAGAAGGCATTGCAATTTGTGACGGTAAAACGGTAAATATCAAAGCTGGAGATAGTTTATTAGTACCACCAACAGGGACGCATTTAATTAGAAATACTGGTAAAAACCGTCTTTATGCCTTAACCATTATGGTTCCCAATGAGGATTTTTCGGAACTAATTCGTAGTGGTATTCCCGTAGAATTAGATGCTGAAGATATGACTATTCTGGGAAGATTAGATTCTTTGAAGTTTTTTTAGATTACAAAAAACCGGACCAGGTAAGAAAATAGGCGTTGGATAATGGCGGTATGAGAGGTTGTTTGAAAAGTATTAGATGAAACTGATAATCTCCAGAAACCTAACCCCCCTTCCCTACCTTTTTCAAACATCCTCTGAAAATCAAAAATTCCCTTTCTCAAACTCTTACTCTTACTCTTTGCGCCTCTGCGTCTCTGCGTGAGAAAAATTCATACTTTCATTCAGCAACGCCAGAAAATCAAAGTTTTTGCTGAGGTTATTTACACTCCTCAACTCTAATTCTTTTCCACAATACCACCGTTATCTATGGCACTATAAGTATCATTGTTGACTAAACCCAACCAAGGATCAGAACTGGGAGTTAAAAATAATTCAGCATAAACTTTTTCATTCAACTGATTAATATTTGATGTTTGATTTTCTGCTAAAAACCATTGATGAATTTGTCTGTGTAGCAGATATTCGTTTTTGACAGTATCTAAAGCCATGACGGTTTCAAAATTACGAATTACTCTGGATAAATTATTTTTATCTGTTGTATTTGGTAACTTTTTATCCTCAATTAAAGTTATACTATTTTTATCCAGTCTAGCATCGTTTTGATATAGCCTAGCTAATTTATTCCAAGTTGCTTGGTTAAGAATTTCTGAAGAAGTTTCTGCTGGTTCTGGTTGAATAGAATTCAGAATTGGTCTTTCAACTACTGCTTTAGAAACTGCTAAGGAACTTGCTAATCTAGCACTAGGAAGTGATGTAGGATTATTTGTGCGAACTAACTGGGGTGGAGATTGAATACCTAATTTAGATAAATCTGTTCTCCATTGGTTTTGAATGTCGTCAAGACGGCGCAGATGATATTGTTGTAATAATAAATTGTATTTTTCACCATTTTGATTACTTAAAATTCTTGCAATTACTTCCCCTTGCTGGAGTTGTTTAAGAAAAGCTTTTGGTCCATAAAGTCCGGGAATGGCATCAATGGGACGACCAGAACTATCTAAAATATAATGAATACTATTACCAGTGATGGTTCTTTCTAATTTGCGTCCGTCACCAAAATCAATTGTGACTTTGGGAACAGGACGAACACTTTGCCAATGCAAGATAAATTTGTCTCTTAATTCTTGGGAAATTTCGGTATTGGGATATAATGCTACTCTAAAAAACCGGCTGTTGGCACAACTAAGGTCTGTATCTAATCTCCCCAATAATCGTAAGGAAAGGATTGGTTTACTACTAAGTTTAGCAGCAGCTTTGGCTTGTTCTAAATCGGTATACCAATATAATTTGGAAGCATAACAATCTCGTTGTTGACACAATTGATCTAAGGCTGTTTTAATTTGTGGTTCTGGTGGAGATGTTAGGTTATTAATATGGGATTTGATAAATGTTTCTAATCCTGTTTGTCCTTGTGTCCGTAATTTAGTAACTTCTTCAGATAGTTGAGATGTTTGTGATTCTGGTGTTTGAGTATAACCTGCTGGTGAAAAAACAAAACTAGCAAATATTAAAAAAAGTGGGATTTTAAAGTTATTCAATTTCATGTTTTTTGCTCTCTTTTTTATAATTGTGAAAAAAGATTTTGCCAATCAATTATAGTCGGTCTATTTCCTTGATTAACTATTTCAAAAACTTTATTCACAGAACTTTGATAAAATAAACTTTCTACACAGGTTGCAGCTACATCAATGCGGCTAGTATCACCGGAAATTGTGTCTCCTGTTCCGAAAATGATGTTTAATTTACCTCCACTTGTGGCTTTGAGTAAGGTATTGAGATCATAGGATGTATATGGTCCATCGGTTAAACGTCCGGGACGAATAATAGTATAAGGAATTCCCGAATTAATAATGGCTTGTTCTCCTTTTTCTTTAGCGTCAAGTACACCAAAAAGATTCAGAATATTAAATGGAAATTGATGTTTACGCAGAATTCCACAGGAAGAAACAAATACGAAGCGGTTGAGGTTTTTTGGTGCTGCTGATATAAGATTAATTACACCCTGTGTATCAACTTTAGTGGGGGTATTTTTGGCTTTATCTTCTAGGAATTGGGGATTAAATACGGTAATTCCTAATTCGATTATGTTGGGGGTTTGATTAAATTCCCATCTTGCGGAGGGGAAAGCGGTAGTTCCTGTACAACAAATAATAGAGGTAATATTTACCATTGCTGCTGTGAGACTGCTAGGTTTACAGATATCACCAATTGCAATTTCTACTTTGTTATTAAACATTTTGGCGGCTTTTTCGGCATCCCTGGTGAGAATACGAACTTGTAAGCCTTTTTCTAATAGTTTACTAACTACAAGTTGTCCAACTCCACCGCTAGAACCGACAACTAAGATGAGATTTTCACTAGTATTCATAAATGGAAGATTTCTGGAATAGGGTATATTTAATCTACAATAATTTTGGTTTTACCTTTATGTCCGTCAGTAACCCAGCCCTAAAGGGACTGGGCTTGTAAGAGAAATCAAGCAGGCCGTACTGACCAGACCACCCTGAGCATAGTCGAAGGGTAGCCGTTATTTGAGTCACGACACCCACCGAATGCGTTGCCCCTTCGGGGTTCAGCAGTCGCTCATGGGGGAAACCCCCAAGACCGCGCTGCTTCACTAGTTCCCTGCTCTGTCGCTTGTGATTAAACAGTTCTAAGGTCACTGGAACAGTGTTGCAAGCTCAAGCAAGCTCTTATAACA
The DNA here is from genome assembly GCF_009712065.1 of Aphanizomenon sp. UHCC 0183. NCBI lineage: Bacteria > Bacillati > Cyanobacteriota > Cyanophyceae > Nostocales > Aphanizomenonaceae > Aphanizomenon > Aphanizomenon sp. UHCC 0183. The sequence continues at coordinate 53,883 of NZ_VILC01000025.1, forward strand.
GGTCGTTCGCGCCAGCGTGCCGGAGGCATCTAGCTAACATTACCCCAGAAATGGGAGTTGGTTTCCAGGTTCCAATCAAAAATCTGGTTTCAATCAGCAACTATAATCTGCTGCAATGGTTTTGCTTCAGGTTCAATTAACCAAAATAGTTGCTGATTCGGTTGCATAAGCATATTTTTATTTTATTTGTATATAGAAGTTACCATTTCTGTGATGTAAAATTGGAAAAATTAACCGCAGATGGAAGATGATGAACGCAGATGTACGCAGATAAACTTGTCTTTATGGACATTATATTATATGTGTTAAAATTTTAATCACTATTATCTACAGGGTAAAAATTTATGGTTAGAAAAATTCGCCGCGCTACCAAAGCTATGAAGAAGTCACGGAGGAAGGAATTCTATCACGAACCAGGAACTCAACCAGGAACAATCATTGTTGATGAAAATGCTGAACAACCAATTATTTTTCTCATTGACTATAATCAAACTGAACTTATTCATAAACAAATAAGTTACCCTGAAGAATGTCTTAATTATTTGGATACAGAATCAGTTTCTTGGGTGGATGTTCAAGGTTTAGGTAGTAAAGATATTTTACATCGTTTAGGTCAAACTTTTGATTTACATCCTCTGATTTTGGAAGATATTGTCAATATGGTAGAACGACCAAAAATCGAGGATTATGAAGAACAATTGGTGATTATTGCCCACATGGTTGTACCTAATCATAATAATGGCAGTTTTTATAGTGAACAAGTAAGTTTAGTCTTAGGCAAATATTATGTTTTGACAGTCCAGGAAGAACCGGAACATGATTGTTTTGATGGTGTAAGAATGAGAATTAATAAGAATAAAGGTATTATCCGCAGACAAGGTAGTGATTATTTAGCTTATTCTTTATTAGATGCAATTATTGATGGATTTTTCCCAGTTTTAGAACTTTATGGCGAACGAATTGATGATTTAGAAGAAGAAGTAATCGTCAATCCTAGTCAACAAACATTACAAAAAATATATCAAATTCGGCGGGAATTATTGCAACTTCGCCGCGCAATTTGGCCCCAAAGAGATGCAATTAATTCTTTAATTAGAGATGGTAGTGAATTAATTAGTGATGATGTGAGAATATATCTGCGAGACTGTTATGATCATGCAGTCCAAGTGATGGATATAGTGGAAACTTATCGAGAATTAGTGGCTGGTTTAATGGATGTGTATTTATCGGCAATCAGTAATAAAATGAATGAAATTATGAAGTTGCTAACGGTGGTTTCTTCTATTTTTATTCCCTTAACTTTTATTGCTGGGGTATATGGGATGAATTTCAACACTGAAAAATCGCCCCACAATATGCCAGAATTAAATTGGTATTGGGGCTACCCCCTATGTTTAGGAGCAATGGGGTTAATTGCTACCAGTCTAATATACTTTTTCTGGCGACGGGGTTGGCTGACTAGTTCTGTTAATTTTCAAAAAGATATTCATCGCTAACATCCATAAAATAGAGACGTTTTCTGCAACATCTCTAAGTTTCAAATCCAATTAAATAACAGGTGCGGCTGTAAACACAAACCACAGCAACAATGCTAAAACTAAAACACTAATTTTTACGAGCAGATACGTATAAGCATGAGGGATGAGCAAATTTTGGGTTGTCATATTCCACCTCTACCTAGCTAGTGCTTAACTAGTTGTTTCTTTTAACTCTATTTTCTTATGTTTCTATTGTCGCTTAAAAACGAATAAAAAGGATGCTTAGTCAAGTTTTATTCATATTTCTTATCTATTATGACTCCTGAATTCTGCTGTATGTAATTTTGAGAATGGTTTATTTTCTAACTTCACTAAATCAAACTTACAGCAAATTGTCATCAAACCTGGAACAAGAACCCCACCCCCAACCCCCTCCCCGCAAGCGATGAGGGGGCTAAGATGTACCTTATATGATTAGAAATCTCTGTAAATTCGTCCTAGCTTATTCACCCATTGACTTGATTCTTTTCTATATTTATCTCCATTCACCAGGAAAAACATAACGTTTTATTAAGTTAAGTCAAGCAACCTTAAGACCTGTATAGATAGGTAGATCAAGAGGAATCTGAGGATGGTAAGCTAAATGGTGAAATATAAAAGTGACTTAGGACGAAGTGTTAAATGGGTGTTTCCTTAACGGCTCCTCTCCTGCTTCGGGCTGCTCGTGGTGAACAAGTAGATCGTCCTCCTGTATGGATGATGCGACAAGCGGGACGCTACATGAAAGCTTACCGGGATTTACGGGATAAATATCCTTCATTCCGCGATCGCTCAGAAATTCCCGAAGTGGCGATCGAAGTTTCCCTCCAACCCTGGAGAGCGTTTCAACCCGATGGAGTAATTTTGTTTTCCGATATTGTCACCCCCTTACCAGGAATGGGGATTGATATGGATATTGCGGAAGGAAAGGGACCGATTATTTATTCGCCCATACGCACTAAACAACAAGTTGATCAACTGCATTCCTTAGATCCAGAAACAGCACTGCCGTTTATCAAAACGATTTTGCAAGCATTACGGCAGGAAGTGGGTAATCAATCAACGGTGTTAGGCTTTGTTGGCGCACCTTGGACTTTAGCAGCTTATGCGGTGGAAGGTAAGGGTTCTAAAACCTATTCCATCATCAAAAACATGGCTTTCTCAGATCCGACAATTCTCCATCAGCTACTCACTAAATTAGCTGATTCTATCGCTGATTATGTCCGCTATCAAATTGATTGTGGCGCTCAAGTAGTACAAATGTTCGATTCTTGGGCAGGACAATTAAGCCCTCAAGATTATGATACCTTTGCGCTACCTTATCAAAAAATGGTGTTTGAGAAAGTTAAAGCCACTCATCCTGACACACCATTAATTTTGTTGGTGACAGGTAGTGCCGGACTTTTGGAAAGAATGCCTGCTTCTGGTGCAGATATCATTACTGTAGACTGGGCAGTAGATATGGCAGATGCCAGAGCTAGATTAGGTAAGCACGTCAAAGTACAGGGTAATCTTGATCCGGGTGTATTGTTTGGTTCTAAGGAATTTATCCGCGATCGCGTTTTGGACACCGTTCGCAAAGCTGGTAACTGGGGACATATCCTCAATCTCGGTCATGGTGTCCTCCCCGAAACACCGGAAGAAAACGTCGCTTTCTTCTTTGAAACTGCCAAAAATCTCAACGCTTTGGTCTAGTCAGCTACTCTTGTTTTACCAAATTCAGTAGGGACGGGGTATCCTCTTCCTACTGAAAATAAATTAATCTACTGATGCAAATAATTAACAAGATATTATGATTACGGACACCTTGATAATTCGCCCAATGAACCGGATCTTTGGAGTTACAAGTCTAGAACTCGGCTAAATCTAAACTATATATATTCATCTCGTTCCCAGTCTCTGACTGGGAATGTGGACTAGAAGGCTCTGCCTTCAATGAGATTAGAGGCAGAGCCTCATCAACTGCATTCCTAGTCAGAGACTAGGAACGAGATATATTTCTGTATAGTCGCTGAGAATAAACCTGTATTTTGTTATAATCGCTTTTAGGCGCTGCTGAAACCAAGTATGAATTTAGCTGTAGGGACGTTCCATGGAACGTCTCTACAAGGGTTGTAAAATCATCAAAAATCATCTTCATACCTCAAATCAGCAATGCCCGCTTTTAAAGGTTGAAGGAAAAATTATGCAATTTACTTTAGATATTCCTGAAGAATTAGCAACTCAACTGCAATTATTTAAGCATCAAATACCACAAATTTTAGAGTTAGGAATCCGAGAAGTAAATGCTGCATCCCAACCTGGGTTTACAGGTATGGCAGAAGTATTAGAATTTTTAGCACAGTTACCAACATCAGCAGAAATTATTGCTTTACGTCCTTCAGTAGAATTACAAGAACAGATTAGTAGTTTATTGGAAAAAAATCGAACTCAAGGTTTAACTCCTGCTGAAGAAATGATTTGGGAACAATATCAGTATTTAGAGCATTTGGTAAGGATAGCAAAAGCCAGGGCTTTTTTAAAGTTAAAAGCGCTAAATTTATTCCTCTAACAGCAGTGGGAAGAGTCACAGTGAAATTACTACAAGTAAATCGTATTGATAGATTAAAGGAACGAGAATTACTTGTACAATGTGGGATGTTAAATGCACCAATCTAGTAGAGTGAATTAGACAAAAATTGATATAATAGTAAAAAATCTTTAATTTGCCTTAAATTGGATTAATATTTAATTCATAAAACTGCTCTTATCCACGAATAACAACCAAAACTCCCAAATTCATGACCAAAAAACGTATTTTAGTTACAGGTGCAAGTGGCTGTATCGGTCACTATATCAGCGAAGCCTTAATTCAAAACACCAATCACGAATTATATCTCCTGGTTAGAAACCCTAATAAACTTCAAGTAGATACTACAGTCCGTCCTGGAATCACCATTCTTCAGGGTGATATGCAAGAGATTGGTAAATTCTCTAATTTACTCAAAACCATTGATATCGCCGTATTAACAGCCACTTCCTGGGGTGGTGAGGGCATTTTTGATATCAATGTCTTCAAAACTCTAGAATTAATGAGTTTGTTAAATCCTGAAAAATGTGAACAGGTAATTTATTTTTCTACAGCCAGTGTTTTGAACAACGAAAACAAACCACTTAAAGAAGCCGGGGAAATTGGGACAGATTATATCCGTTCCAAATATGATTGTTTACATCAAATCGAAAAGTTAGCTATTTTTCCCAAAATTACCACGGTTTTTCCTACCTTAGTATTAGGTGGTGATGATAAAAAACCCTACTCTCATCTCACATCTGGTATTCCTGAAGTTACTAACTATATTAATTTTATTCGTTTTTTACAAGCAGATGGCAGTTTTCACTTCATTCATGGTCAAGATATTGCCACAGTTATCCAATATTTAATTGATTATCCACCACAACAGGGAGATCCCCGCCGATTTGTGTTAGGACAATCTTCCCTAACAGCAAATCAAGCCATTGAAGAAGTTTGTGCTTATTTCCGTAAAAAGATTTATTTCCGCATTCCTTTATCTTTAGGTTTAGCCAATGTAATTATTGCTGTATTCCGCATTCAAATGGCAGCCTGGGATAGATTCTGTATGAATTATCGTCATTTTAGCTATGCTAATGCTATTAATCCTAGCAGTTTCAATTTACCAAATTACTGTGCCACAATGACTGATGTTTTGAAAATTAGCGGCGTGAAAGGTGGAATTTAGATCCCAGCCATTTTCAGGTATGTCGGTTAAAACCGACTATCAGAACCTCATAAATCATAAGTTTTAATTATTGATTTTCTGATTTTAAATAAGTTTTTTTCAAAAAAATTTTTATTTTCAGGGTTCAGCGGCGAAGAACTGTGGTATATTAAGTATATTAATATAATGGAGCATGAGCAAAAATTTTATTGAGGCACGCATTCCCATTATAAAAATATCATTTTCCGAAAAAAAAGTCAAGCGATTTTGACCCCATAAAAAAAATCCACAAAAAAAAATTTTTAATTTTTTGGTCTGAATCAGAATTGTACATCATAAAGACGTCCTATCTCTAACTCTCCTATCTAAAGACCATTGTCTGAATCAGGATGTCCAGGATTAAAGGATTAACAGGATGAAAATAGGGATTAATTTATGCTGTTTTTTCAAATTTAGGACTTATAGTTTATCTCATGCGAATCGCTTTCCTCACCACAGCGATCGCTCTGATGCAAACAATAAAGGTGGGTTATTTTTAGAATAAATCAGCGAAAATTTTCCTATATCCCCTTATTTTTGAAGATTCCTCATTCTCACTTTGTCATCTTCAACAACGCTGAAATGCCCATACCAATCATCACGCAGAGCGATCGCTATTAAGACTTTTTCAGCTACTATTGCGCTAGAAGGTGCTTTAATCCGAAATAAAATGATGCCAGTTGTAGCAGGTAACTGTGAACGAAAAGCCAATTCTCCAAAGTCTTTATCAAAGGTTAAGAGAATACGGTTTTCTGCTTGGGCGCGACTTAATACTTGAGGATCAGAGATGCCAGGTGAATCTATTCTAAGGCTACATCGTGTCCGTTTTGTCTCAAAGCTTCAACAGCATCAAGGGGGAAGTTTTCGTTAGCAAGGAAACGCATGAATTAGGCCGGAATAGCCTAGATTTTTTCAGATTTTAGAGAAGCACTAGCATAGGCAAGACAGGCTTGAATGTCTGCAAGGGTAATACCTGGATAATTACGCAAAATTTCGTCATTACTCCAGCCTTGGGACAGAAGATCGATGATGAATTCTACAGCTAGTCGTGTTCCTTTGATAATAGGTTTACCGACTAAGATATTTGGGTCAATGGTAATTCGAGATTGCCAATCCATAGTTACAAATATGTAAAGGTGTTTATTAGTGTTTTACTTGAGGAGCGATCGCCTTCGGTAAGCTACGCGATCGCACTCCTCTAGTTTATCTCATGCGAATCGCTTCCCTCACCACAGCAATCGCTCTCATGCAAATAAAAAAGGTGGGTTTATACAAAATCATATTTATGCATACAATAGCTGATTGTTAATTTCATCAGCCATTAATATATTTACCAAAATACCAACCCGTTGTGCGATTTCATAGGCATTTTTTTGAGGGACAACGATAATCCCAGAATGCTGTTTGCCTTCCTCTATGTATTGAAAATGCAGTCGTTCAAAATCAATTCGGTTATGGGTGAGGATACATCTATTTAGAGAAGTTGCAAATTCAAGCTGTTGATGGTCAGTTTTTCCCAGGGTTGCTTGTTCAGGAACAGTTGTCACATCCAAACCACGCGAACGCAAAAGGGTGGCGACCAATGCGGACATATCCTCATCTATGTAAAGTGCTGCAAAGATGGTCATACTGTGCCTAATGCAGCCTTTACAGCAGGATGTACTAATTCATTAGGTACTTGATTTCGTTCAATATAATCATTAATTTCTGCTTGATGATCAAGATAAAAACTCAAGGCATCAAATACTTGTGCCAGTGTTAAATGTGGTAAATGATTGAGGATTTCTTCTGGCATAATGCCTAATCGCCATAGACCGACAATAGCACGGATAGATGTACGAGTGCCTGTAATAATTGGCTCTCCACCTAAAATTTCAGCATTGCGGGTAACATAGCGTGAGGAGGTTTCAGCAAACATAGGACAAGTTGCTCAGGTAGTCTGATGTTTTCTCTAGTTTATCTCATGCGTTAGCGAAGCTTACCGAAGGTATCGCCCTCGGAATGCTATAATGATGTCAGTGAACTATGAGAACAAGTAATGCCTGAGCTAAAAGTTAGTATCAGTGAAACTACACACAAAACTCTGCTAACGATGGTGGAGGACTCTGGTGAGACAATTCAATCAGTTTTAGATCGAGCTATTGAAAATTATCGCAGGTCTTTGTTTCTGACACGAGCCAATGAAGCTTTCACTGTTTTAAGGCAGAATGAAACACTGTGGCAAGAAGAGATTTCTGAGAGACAGTTATGGGAGCAAACTATAGCGGACGGGGTTGAAGGTTAGTGGCAAAAATCGCTAGAGGGGAGATATGGCTAGTAGACCTTAATCCTGTGCGGGGTCATGAACAAGCAGGAAAACGCCCTTGTTTAATTATTTCGGTGGATCTATTTAATCAAGGTGCATCTGGTTTAGTAGTTGTGTTACCAATTACATCTAAAGATAAAGGAATCCCCTTTCACGTAAAAATTGACTCTCCAGAGGGAGGGATGAAAACCCAAAGTTTTATTAAATGTGAAGACGTTAGATCAATCTCTGTGGAACGTCTGGATAAGTGTTGGGGAAATGTATCTTCAGAGACACTAGCAGAAGTGGAAGACAGACTGAAAATTTTGATGGGATTGTAGTTTATTGCTGACTATTTAAAACAAAATTGCGATCGCACTCCTCTAGTTTATCTCTTGCGTTAGCGAAGCTTACCGTATCCCTTACGGGAGCCGTAGGCATAGGTATCGCTTCCCTCATCGCACTCATACATAATAAAAAAGGCGGATTATTTTTAGACAAAATCAGCAAAAATTATTCCTATATCCTTGCATTTTTAACAATTGATTAGTCGGCTAACTTAGACAACCAACTTAGAGCCTGTAAGAGCCACCTGAACTCTTTTTTGGACTTGTTCATATTCTTTCAGCACATTGGCTTTCATGCTTTTGTCAGCAGCATCTATTCGAGTTTTAAGAGTTTCTATTCGCTCCTCAAGCGATAGATTCTTCAAGAAGTCAACTTTAATCAGATTTGACTCACCTTTTAACCAAGCAAGTACAAACTGAAGTTTTTTGCTCGTCATGGGAAGAGTTCTTGATTTGGCGATTTTGCTCTCAATGGCTACAATTATATCTGAGTTAGCATAAAGTCTAAGACCATTTTTTCTTCTCGAAAAGTCTAAGCCCTGAACTATCTCTGTGATCATATACTTAGACAATCCATGCTCTATTAAATCTTCTTGGGTAACAATGCGAGGTATGTTGTCCATAATTTACTACTCTCCCAAGCTGCGTAGTTAAGCCCCTGTCGAATATCTTCATCTTCTAATTCTGGATAAGCTGCTAAAACTTCCTGAACCGAAAGGTTACTAGCCAGCAATTTCAGGACAAAACCCACAGTAATCCGCATTCCTCGAATTGTTGGTTGTCCAAGGCAAACATTAGGATTAATAGTAATGCGATCTAATTGAGCCAGCACGGTGGGACTCCTGAAATATAAAAATTCTTTCTCCATTTTTACATACAACAGGCAAATTGATAAAAAAGTCAATTAGCTTTAACTAGCTAAAGCAGGAATCTTCAAAGGTACAAGAGCTTTATGCAGTACACTAGGTTTTGCACTTAAATACACCTCGCGGCAATTACTCTCGTTATATCCAACCACAACCGCACCTACAGTTGTACCAATTTCTGGATACATTTCTTGACTCATCCCCCCTTCATCTAAAAAGTCAGGGATTTTGATCAACCCTTTAACTAAAGAATCATCAATATTGACAAAAACGCCAAAGGGTGCATGAAACTCAACTTTGCCCTGTACAAACTGACCTAGCTTATATTTAGATTTAATATTTTCCCAACTTGTACTATCCATAAAAAATTATCTTCACCCAAGTTGCTAGTTACTTTTATCCTACTCTTAAATTACCTAAATTTTTAATAACGAACCACAGAGGCACAGAGAACACAGAGAAAAAACATGAGTAATTTTGGAATGGGAAGGAAGTATCAAGTCGAGGTTTGTACAAGTGATGATACGTAATTAGTGAGAAAATCCCACTCTTCATCCTGTAAATCCTTAAATCCTGGTTATCCTGATTCTGAAAGTTTCTCCCATACAACAGGCTTGATAAAAAAGTCAATTAGTCTTAATTTTAGTTACAGTTAGATAACAAATAAATCGTGAGGGGTGATACTATGCGTGTTTTGCTAGTTTATCCAATATTTCCAAGCACCTTTTGGTCTTATGAGAAAATTCTGGCGCTAGTTGACAGAAAGGTTTTGTTGCCACCATTGGGTTTGGTGACGGTAGCGGCAATTTTGCCCCAAGAGTGGGAGTTTAAGCTTGTAGATCGTAACATCCGCGCCGCTACAGAAGAAGAATGGGCATGGGCAGATATGGTGATTTTCTCCGCCATGATTGTCCAAAAACAAGACTTACTTGAGCAAATTCGGGAAGCGAAACGACGGGGTAAGCTGGTGGCTTTGGGTGGTCCTTATCCTACCTCTACACCCCATGAAGTGGAAGCAGCAGGGGCAGATTACCTGATTCTTGATGAAGGGGAACTGACTTTACCCATGTTTGTGGAAGCTGTGCAACGGGGGGACAAATCGGGAGTTTTCCGGGCTGCTGAAAAACCTGATGTTACTAGTACACCTATTCCCCGCTTTGATTTATTAGAGTTTAATGCCTATGATATGATGTCGGTGCAGTTTTCCCGGGGTTGTCCCTTCCAGTGCGAATTTTGCGACATCATTGTTTTATATGGACGCAAACCCCGAACTAAAACACCTGCACAACTGTTAGCCGAATTAGATTATCTCTATGATTTGGGTTGGCGGCGGGGTGTGTTTATGGTGGATGATAACTTTATTGGCAACAAGCGAAATGTGAAGTTGTTGCTGAAAGAGTTAAAAGTTTGGATGGAAGATCATCAATATCCGTTCAATTTCGATACCGAAGCTTCCATTGATTTGGCACAAGACCAAGAAATGATGGAGTTGATGGTTGATTGTGGCTTTAAAGCGGTATTTTTGGGGATTGAAACCCCAGATGAAGATAGTTTACAACTAACTAAGAAGTTTCAAAATACTCGCAGTTCCTTAACTGAGTCCGTGGAAACCATTATTAAGGCTGGACTGCGGCCAATGGCTGGGTTTATTATTGGTTTTGATGGTGAAAAAGCGGGTGCAGGCGATCGCATTGTCCGTTTTGCTGAACTCGCAGCTATTCCTTCTACTACCTTTGCCATGTTACAGGCGTTACCCAATACTGCGCTGTGGCATCGTTTAACCAAAGAAGGTAGATTGCGAGAAAACCAAGACGGGAACATCAATCAAACTACATTGATGAATTTTATTCCTACCCGTCCCCTAGAAGAATTGGCTAGGGAATATGTGGAAGCCTTCTGTGCTTTATATGACCCAGTTGCTTATTTAGATCGCACCTATCGCTGTTTTATGATGTTAGGTTCTCCCAAGTGGACAGCACCGGCAAAAACCCCAGAATGGGTAGTTGTCAGAGCCTTACTAATTGTAATTTGGCGACAAGGATTTAAACGCCAAACTCGCTGGAAATTCTGGCATCACTTCTTTAGTATTCTCAAGCATAATCCCAAGGTAATCGAACAATATGTTTCTACCTGCGCCCACATTGAGCATTTTATGGAATATCGGCAAATTGTCCGCGATGAAATCGAAAGTCAATTAGCTGCTTATTTAGCCCAAGGTGCAGAAACACCTTATGTACCAGTGAAGGAAAAAGTCGAAGCTGTAGTTTAATAATAACTAGATCCTCTAGATCCCCGACTTCTCTAAGAAGTCGGGGATCTATTTTATTTTGCGATCGGCAAAGTCACTGTAAAAGTTGAACCTACTCCTACTTGACTATTAACTGTAATTTCCCCTCTGTGGGCTATAATGCACTGTTGGACGATTGTTAGTCCTAGACCACTACCAGGAATTATGCCCACATTTTCTCCCCGGTGAAATGGTTGAAATAATTGTTTTTGGTCTGCTTCTGTAATCCCAATTCCCTGATCTTGAAATTTTAAAATTACAGATTGTTTCTGTTTGATGATTTCAAATAAAACTGTACCTTGGGGAATTGAATATTTAATGGCATTATTGAGTAAATTACTAATAATATGCTTGAGGAGGGTTTCATCCCCAGAAAATTCCAAACAGTGTTCAGAACTGGTAAAAATTAAGTTCAATTGTTTTTCTTGGGCAGATAATTGAGATTGTTGTACTACAGCAATTTCCAATCTTATGAGGTACATCTTAGCCCCCTCATCGCTTGCGGGGAGGGGGTTGGGGGTGGGGTTCTTGTTCCGGGTTTGATGACAATTTGCTGTAATTCAGAGCATAAATTTTCTAAGTTGAGTATGTGTGGTTGGTATACTAATTGACCGGAATCAGATTTACCAATTAATGAAGCTTCATCTAATAAATTTGATACATTTTTAATAGCAGAACGAATCAGTTGTAAATGATTGATTTCTTGATCATTTATCAGTGCTTGATTATGCCTTTCTAGTAATCCTGCTGCTAGGAGGATAGTATTTAAAGGATTACGAATATCATGGGAAAGCGTGGAAACAAATTCAGATTTAAGCTGATTAATTTCTTGGAATTTTAAGAGTTCTGTGGTTTTTTCTTCGACTTGAGTTTCTAATGTTTGATTAATTTGATTTAATTGTTCTAAAAATTGTTTGCGTTCTACAGCATATCGCACAGAACGTACCAATGTATCTGGATTTACGTGCCTTTTGACTAGATAATCTTGCGCTCCTTGTCTCACTGCTTCAATGGCTAGTTCTTCATCATTTGTGTTAGTCAGAACTATGATGGGATTGCTAGGATTTTGCTGAAGTAACTGAGGGATGGAAGATAATCCTTGACTGTCAGGAAGGGTCAAATCTAATAAAATTACGTCGTATTTTTGGCTATTTAATTGTTTGATTCCGTCTTGAAGTCTTTGGACGTGAACTAAACCAAAAATTTGAGATTTTGTGAGTTTAATAAACTCTTGTAATAACCTGGCTTCTGCTAAGTTATCTTCAATTAAGAGAATTTTTAGTGTGGAAGTTGCGGTAATCATTTCCTGGTTTTACCTTTTGCGAGTTCTTGGTTAAATAGACTTTTATTAGATTAGTTTTCAAGGATATATTGAATGTAGTAGTATCCACTTATAGGAGATATAAAATTTACAGCAAGAGCCAGAAAGTAAAAGACTATTCTTTCTTCTTCCTGACTCCTGAGTGGGCGCAGGCCCTGCGCCCCTACCTCCTGATTCGGTAGTTTTATTCTAATGGTAAGGTAACGGTAGAAAACCAAAATTTCTCAATACTCTGGATGATTTGGAATAATTGACTCAGGTTACGAGATTTGGTAATATAGCAATTAGCGTGTAAGTCGTAACTATGGAAAATGTCATCTTGATTTTTTGAGGTTGTTAAAATGACGACGGGAATGCGTTTGAGTTGAGGATCGGATTTAATTTCTGCTAATACCTCTCTACCATCTTTTCTGGGTAAATTTAAGTCTAATAAAATCAAGTCAGGACGTGGTGCGTTAGCATATTCTCCTTCTTGATGGAGGTAATTCATAGCTTCTACACCGTCCCTAACTGTGATTACTTGATGAGGTAATAAACTGGTTTTTAATGCTTCTTGAATGAGACGAATATCAGCCTTATTGTCCTCCACTAAAAAGATAATTTTGTGTGTTTCTGCCATTTTGACGCTCATGATCACAACCTCTGACGGGAATTGTAAAGTAAAAGGTCGCACCCCGACCGAGTTGTGACTCTACCCAGATTCGTCCACGATGACATTCAATTATTTTCTGACAAATAGCCAAACCTATTCCTGTACCCGGATATTTATCTCTGGTGTGTAGACGTTGAAAGATAGTAAAAATGCGATCGCTAAATTTCGGATCTAACCCAATTCCGTTATCTTGAATTGAAAATAACCATTCATCTTCTAATCTTTTCGCACTAATATGAATCCTTGGTGACTGACTACTGCGGAATTTGATTGCGTTACCAATGAGGTTCAAAAATAGCTGGATTAATTGTGTTTCATCAGCCATAACTGTGGGTAAGGGATCATGGGTAATAATTGCGCCGGTTTCCACAATGCGTTGACGTAAATTCTTCAAAGTCCGATTTAAAACTGTTTCGACTGCGGTAACTTGAAAAACAATTCCTAATTTATCTACGTTGGAGTATACGAGTACGTCATCAATTAACGTCTGCATTAAAATTACACCTTCGACAACATAACCAATAAATTCTTTTGCATCTGCGTCTAGTTCTGCTTCATAGCGCATTTCCAAAAGTTGCACATAATTGGCTACTTGATTTAATGGTTCTTGCAAATCATGGGAAGCGACATAGGCAAATTTTCTCAATTCTGCATTAGAACGTTTTAAATCTTCAGCTAATTGAGCTAATTCTTCAGCTTGACGGAGGATAATATTAATGATTGATTTTCGCAATTCTAATGCAGTTTGAATTTCTACATTTTGCCAGGGTAAGGATGTTAATTGAACTATTTCTTTCCATAAATCAAATGATTTGCGGGGAGACAAATGGACATTTCCTGCGGATTCATCAACTGAAAAAGCCTGATGGGGATTTCCACCCCAATTCACAGTTTGAATCATTTCTGGTCGAAACCATAATACATAATTTTTCCCAGAAATGGGGATAGCTAATAAACCACTCGCAACATTTTTAAAGCTAATCGCGTCTGGATAGATCTGCGGTAAAGAATCGGTGAAAAATACCTCGTCTTCTCCATTGTTTCTCAGCCATTCTCCTAAAAAATTCAATTCTTCTTCTTGAGGAGTATTCCCAATTAGAGTATATTTTCCACCAAAATAGATGGCTGCACCTTCAGCATTAGTTAAATTGAGCAGATTTATTTGATTTTTGACTAAACCATCAATAAAGTTCGGTTCTTGAGACATATATTCAACCAATAGTGATTGAATCTGGTTTAAATTTAGCTGATAGTCGTAATCTTCAGTTTCTTCTTTGCCAGAAATTTCTGAAAATATGATTCTTCCTAAAAATTCACAAGCTTTTCGTAATTCATAGGAAACATATTTGGGTGATTGATGATGACAAGCAATTAAACCCCAAAGTTTATGATCCTTAATTAAGGAAATTGTCAAAGATGCAGCCACGCCCATATTATGTAAATATTCTAGATGACATGGTGCAGCACTTCTGAGAATTGAATTAGTTAAATCAATGGGTTTGCCGCTAACTGGGTTAATTCTAGGGAAAAGTTCGGCTGATGATTGAATATTTGTATCGGGAATAACTCTAATAGAATTTTCTAGAAATAATTGTCGTGCTGGCTGAGGAATATCTGACTCTGGATAATGTAATCCTAAATAAGATGATAAAGTAGTTATTTTTTCTTCAGCAATCACAGAACCATGTCCATCATCACAGAATTTATATAACATTACTCTGTCAAATCCGGTCATTTTGCGAATTTCTTGCACAATGATTTGACTAAAATCACGGAGGCTTTTACTTTTTTCTAACCGATTAATCGAGGCTTGAGCTAAATGATAAAAACTTAAAAAGGGAATATTTTCTTGAGATGCCGTAGGTTCTAATTCTAAGATTAAAAATCCTTCAGAGTTACGATAGAAAGTGGCATCAAATATTGTATATTCATCCCCTTGTTTCCTAATCCAAATTTTTGTAGGATTAATAAAATCCAGATTTTCTTCTGACAACCAAAATTTAATTTTCTGGATTTGGTAAGGATCTAGTAAATCTTCCAACTCCTTTTGGATAATATCTTCTGGAGATATGCCAAAAGTGCTGAAAGTATTGCGACTAACTTGTAATATTTGTAAATCTGGCTCTTGTAAGACCAACAAAATGCCGTGCGGCTGAATTTCACTAACCAAATGTATGGGTGCTTCTTTTAAGCTAGTGATATTAATATGCTGCTGCTTGACATTGATATCCATAAAACCCTTCCCTTATCATTTTAGAGCATAAAATCTGTAGATTTAATCTAAACGCCTCATACCTATAAAAATTTTTTTAGTACCTTTGATAGTGGCAAAGCTCATAGTTATAGTTGCTAATACCTGCTATTCTGACACAGAAGGACTAACTCTTTCCAAATATATAGATAAGAAATGTAAAAGGTCAGATGATTAAATCCGCAGTCTTTGTGTATATATATTAAGCAATTTCAATTTTATGTGTGGCTACACAAAATTATGAAATTAATTAATTCATTAATTCATCCGTATTTATCTGCGTTTATCTGCGTTTATCTGCGTTCAATTTTCCACCATTTTTACTTTTAACTAAATCCAAGAACTAAACCACATCCGCATTCTATATCCATCAGGAGAGATAGGTAAACCTAAATAAATAGGCATCCAGAAAATGAAAGCAGCGACAATGATAAAAGTTATAGTCACACCTACTGCCCGAATTTGCCGATGATAACTCAGCAGACATTGATCAACAACCCAAGCGATCGCTATAAATGTAAATACAACCGCAGACATATAATGATAGATAAAAACACACCTTGTTACCTCCACCCAAGGGAGGAGATTAGCCCCATAATTTATGACTAAAAATAAGCCAATCCAAGTATCAACGCCGAGATTTTTCGGGATAAATAACCGCTTTTTTTCAATTATCGGCATCGTAATTGTGATGATTACCATACCAATTAGAAAGATCATTGCAGCTAAACCAAACCACCATAGAAAAGGATTCCCAATAGCATGAACATCATAAATTACTTTACCAGCACCATCAGGTAAGGGCGGTCCAAATACAGGTAAGGAATCCTTGGTACTTTGAGCAGTTTGATAATAATAAGCCATTGGTCGAGTTAACAATGGCCATTTATACCATGCAGCACAATAAGGATGAACGCTAGGACTATTACCACCTAATTGCAGATGAAAGTGTAAAATTTGTTTATGAACTTCAATAAATCCATATCTTTTATCTAGTTGGAGGTGAGGAATCCAAATCAGACTATAAATAACTGCGGGAATAATTCCTAAATAAGAACCCATTTGCCAAATATTTATTTTTGTCAGATTTTGCAAGGGTGATTTTATAGTATCCGTTGGGGAATTATTGGCAGAATTAAAAAACCGTAAGTAAGAAAATAATGGACTACGAGATGGATGATCTTCATGTTGCAACCAGCGAATTATCCAGGCTGCTATCCATACACCATAAGCACCCGCTAAAAACCATAAACCATTCCATTTTGTACCAATAGAAGCACCAAAACTAATACCAGAGAGAATTAACCACAACCAACGGTTTTGTTTTTGCTGATCTAATGCCAACAATAATAACCATTGTCCGAGTAAACCAAAGATAACTATATAAACATTACTTAAAGCATAACGAGATTCTACTAAAAATAATCCATCACAGGCTGTAAAAAATCCTGCTAACAAAGCAAACCGATGACGATAACTAAATTGATAAGTTAATAAAGTCACGATTACGGGAATTAATGAACCAGTGAGCGCATTTACCCACCGATAATTCCAAGGAGATAATAAAGAATCTGTGAGACTATTGACAGTATCTCGACCAATAGGAATGTATTGACTCATCCAAATCCCTAACCCAATCAGATATTGACTTAATGGTGGATGAGCATTAAAAAATGGTGTATGGGTCAGATAGTTGTTACCAAATTTAGCAAAATAAACTTCATCAAATACTAAAGTATTAAATCTGCTTAGTCCCCAAAAACGTAAGCTCAAGGAAAGTAGAAATATGCTTATTATGCCTAATCGAAACCAAGTTTTTTTCATGATGTTCTTCAGGGGTTTTTCGAGTTAGATCCCCGACTTCTCTAAGAAGTCGGGGATCTTGTTGTCCACAAATATAGAATAATAGCTCTAATACAGTCAAAAAACTTAATCTACTATGTCACAATTAGAACGACTGCTAAAAATGGCAGAAGATGAACTTACGGAGTATAGCACTGATGCCCGCAAAATGGAAAAACTCCGCCGCAAGATTAGTCTATCAGTACCATTAGCAGAACAGAGGCAACTAAAAGCGACATTATTAGCTACAATACCATCTGGTAAAATTGCAGAAATTGTGGAAGAGCAAAGACAAACCGTAGCTTTGCCATTTTGGGGAATTGCTGGTTTGGGTTTGTTATTGGGTATTTCCCTGAATCAACCCATTGGCTTATTAGCAGCTATTGGGGGGACTGTAGCAGCCTTTAGGATTCAGAAATGGGGTTGGCAATTACAGGCAAATCGCCTATTATTGCGGACATTGGAAGATATTGAAACCCGGATTTCTCAACCTAGCACCGCAAGGCGGAAATAAAAAGTCAAAAGTCAAAAGTCAAAACGAAGACAGTAAGGCTTTTTAACAATTTAGAATGGTTGGTTTATTTACGCCGTGTTGTACTAAGTAGGTAAACAAAATAAAAATGAGGGGTATTGCGTTTTGTAAAATGGCTGAAACCCAATCAGAATCTCGCATTGAGACAACTTTACATACCGTTATATACCTTTAAATTTTTCTGTTCACCTACTTAGTAATTGAGTACAAACAACAAATTAATTGAGGAGATAGAAGTTATGACAAAGTATGATTATATTTTCAAATCGAAAGAGACGATCAAAGAATCATTAAATGCACAAGAAGCGGTAGCGGCAATCGCTGTAATTACAACAATAGTTGATTCTGGCAGTGAAGACATAGATGCCGAAAGTTTAGCTGATATTCTTTGGGAGTTTGAGATATTTGATGAATACTCAGAAGAAGAAATGCTAGAAACGGTGGATAGACTCATAGAAATTGCCGGAGAGGTGGGATTAGGTTCTTTGTTTAATGCTGCTAATGCGGCGATTTCTGGTGAAGCAGTTTTAGATGGTTTTGCGGCTGGAGTGATTATGCTTTTAGATGCGGAAAATTTAATTATCCCGGCAAATAAAAAGGTTTTCCTGAAACAACTACAAATAGCTTTAGAACTGGATGATGAAGAAGCAGAAGAAATTATCAAAGAGATAATTTCCTCAATAGAAGCTGGGGATGAGGAGGAATATGTCGAGGAAGAATATGAAGCAGTTATTTTCAATGAAGATGGTGAACAATTTTATCAATCACCTTTGGGTAACTTTATAGTTCCTATTCCTGTAAATTCTGAACAGGGAGGAACACTGCAAACTGAGGAAGGAATGGTGAGTTTTTCGGACGATACTGGGACTTTACTCAGAATTGATTATTATCCTCTCTCCCTAGAAGAAATTGATGATCTAGAATCCCAAGAAGATGAGGTATATCTGCATAGAGTTTTGGTGGATAAATATGTCCCTCAAGCCATTATTTCTCATGTTCCTACGGCGGAAGTGAAATATAAAGAATATTGGCAAGATACTTTAGAAACTTATTACTATGTATTAGTAAATATGCCTCAAGGTTCAACTATATCCAAGCAGGAAACTAATGGCAATAATGGCATAAGATTAGATGCCTATAGAGGATTGCTGTCTTTTGTCAATAATGAATGTTTGTATATAGTTAGTAGTCAACGCAGCTTTTTAAATGGTGAAATATCTGGTTCTGTGAAGGAAGAAGCGAAGAAAATGAAAAAAGCTATTTTAGATTTTGTGCGTACGATTGAGTTTGCCTAAATCTAAGGGATAACCCTATTTTGGGCGCAGGTCCTGCGCCCCTAATGGCTTTGGTTATAAAATATTTGGATTTAATGTAGGGGTAGCGCCTCCGTGCCTATCCCGGTATTTGGGACAACCACAGGGGATTTGCCCCTACAAAATTGATTGGTTTAAGTAGGTGAGCGTTGAAAATTGTCGTTATGGCAAGGCAAAAGGCAAGAGGCAAGAGGCAAGAGTGAAAAGGGTTTGGGCGATTTTACATTTCTTTACACAGTTTGGTTTTATTGTGTTCACCTACTTAGTAATTTTGAAAATGTTCAATGAATAGAGTTGGTTGTAGCCAATTTTTTACCGTAACTAATAGCAATAAAGCCGGTTACATACATAAACAAACTGTAAACCGCAGCCGGTACTGCCATATCAGGATTGTTGAGTAGTCCAGCCGTAATTGCGATCGCTAATGTGCCATTCTGAATACCAACCTCGATGGCAATGCAGATTTGTTGAGGAGGATTGGGAACAAGAACCCCACCCCCAACCCCCTCCCCGCAAGCGATGAGGGGGCTAAGATGTACCTCATAAGATTGGAAATTGCTGTATGATTAGCGATCGCAAATTTAATAACCTGCAATTCTGATGTAACCTGGAATGGTGCGTTACGCTGTCGCTAACACACCCTACTTTTGCACCTTATTTAATTCACATTCCTTAGCGATCGCATAGGACACAATTGCGAGAAACTAAGAACAGGTCTATTGAAAATAAGGAGAATCTCATGGCTTGGACTCAAGTTTTAGCTGCTAACGCACTGGCTGCTGGTGCGCGGGAAGTAGTTAAAGTGGGCGATCGCAAGATCTTACTCTTAAACCACGAAAATCAGCTTTATGCTGTAGATGATACCTGCCCTCACTTAAAAATGTCTTTGAAGAAAGGAAAAATTGAAGATGGGGCGATAGTTTGTCCCTTCCACCGCAGTGCATTTGATTTGGGTAATGGTGAAGTCAAAACTTGGTGTCCCTTCCCACCCGTAGTTGGTAAATTGCTGTCAATGGTTTCCTCAGAAAAAACCTTACCAACCTATCCTCTGAAAGTGGAAGCAGGCAACATTTTAATTGATGTCTAAGCAGCATCATAGCAAAAGTAGGGGCGCAGGGCCTGCGCCCAAAAATCTGAATTTCACGATCAATTAATATTGTGATTACCTTGTCCGGTTCTCAATTTCTCGTTTCTCTCGTTCCCATACTCTGTATGGGAATGAATTCTCAAAGACTCTGCCTTAAATCATTTTTAGGTACAAAATCTCAATACACAAAGCCAGTTTTACTCCTGAATTCTGCTGTAAGTAGGTGAACACAATAAAACCAAACTGTGTAAAGAAACGTAAAATCGCCCAAACCCTCTTCACTCTTGCCTCTTGCCTCTTGCCTTTTGCCTTGCCATAACGACAATTTTCAACGCCAACCTACTTAACTGATTTCTGAATATTTAGTAATCATTGTTTTCACATTTAATAAATGTTCTTCAACAATTTCAGGAACTTCAGTATTGGTTTCAATAATTAATTCACCAATCGTATTACTAGCTATTTCATTAATAGCATCAATCAAAAGATTGGGCATAGTAATATTAGCTTCAGCAATTTCTTTAATAGTAGCTTTGGGGTTGTCTTGTTCCAGTATGGCTTTCAAAACCTGAATTTCATAACCGGGGAGATGGTTGAAAAAATTATTCCATTTCGCTGGTAAATTTTCGGTGTGATCAGGTTTCCCATTTATTGGATCTAATGGTTCTAATAATTCATCAAAAGGAAATAAATCTAAATTATTTTCTTCATTATCGGGCAATGTTGAGGGATTGATTGTTTCCACTTGTTGAAGTAATTCCCAAACTTGATTTTGTAATAAATCCCGTTCATCTTGTAAGACAGAAATTTGATTTTGTAGTTGATTAACTTCCATTTTTTGTTCTAATGTCTTATTCTGTAATGATTTGAGCGTATTTTCCAGATTATTTCTAGTTATACCTGTTTCTACTAGTAGATTATTTTGTTTAGTAATTTCCAGTTCTTGATTATGAATTTCTATGCGTAGTTCATAAAGCTTTTCTTCTAGTTGTGGTTTAAGTCTTTCTAACAAAATTACATCATTTTCTAATTCTTTTTTCTGCTGTTTGATTGTATCAATTTGAGGTTGAATTTGGTTGATTTCAGCACGGGAGGCGTGACAATTTAGCTCTAATCGTCGCTTTTCTGCAATCAAATTATTGCAACTATTATTTAGCTCTATATTACTATTTTCTAAATGTGCAAATTCATTTTTAAGATTATAAATTTCGGCTTCAATTTGCTTTTTTTGAGCCGCAAATGTCCCGATATCTCGATGTAAACTATCTCTTTGACTACGACAATCTCCAATTTGGTTTTCTAACTGCTGAGTTTCTGCATACAATAAATTTCTATATTCTTCTAATTGGTGTATTTCTTTGAGAATACGCGATTTTAACCCTTCTATATCTCGAATCCGTCTTTGGAGAGAACCAATCATTTTCCACTCATCATTTCTTCGCCGTTTATCAACGAGAAATGCGGCTGCATAAGTAGCTAATACCGTAATTATTCCCGTAAAAAAGGCTCTAGAAATATCCCAATTAGGAACAAGACTTAAACCAAAACTGACACTAAAAGCGGTTATTCCTAGTACGACTCGATGACTAACTATAGTTGGTTGCATCTTACTAGGTTTTATGGTAGCCAAGTTGTTAGAATTATTAGTAATTAACGTCATTATTCCTCACATTTTCACCAAATACAGCTAAATCTGCCTTTAAAAAGTCAATAAACTGCCTTGCGGTTCTGCCAGAACGACCATTATGACGGGTTGCCCATTGTAAAGCTTTGTATTCTAAATCTTCGGGAGAAATATTAATATTTGCTGCTAGGTGCTGGACTATTTGTAAATAGGTTTTTTGATCTGCGGCTTCAAAAGTTAATGTTAGACCAAAGCGATCGCTAAAAGACAACTTTTCTTGCATTGTATCCCAACCATGAACTTCATTGTTATCCTTGGGGGCTGGTCTATCAGTAAAATATTCCCGGATTAAATGGCGACGGTTAGACGTAGCATATACAACTACATTTTCCGGTCTGGCAGTTACATTTCCCTCTAAAACCACTTTCATTGCTTTAAAACTATTATCATCTTCTTCAAAGGAAAGATCATCTACAAAAATAATAAATTTTTGGGGAACACCTCGCAACAATTCGACAATTTTTGGTAAATCTGGCAATTCTGACTTAGAAACTTCTATTAAGCGCAAGTTTCGATGACTATATTCATTTAATAAAGATTTAACTAAAGAAGACTTACCTGAACCACGACTACCATACAGTAAAACGTGCAATGCAGTTTCGCCTGACAATAAGAACTCTGTGTTTTTGACTAAAGCATCTTTTTGCCACTCGTAACCCACTAATGTAGACAGTTTTACCGCATCAGGACAAGTAATACCAACTAACTGCCCACTTTGCCAACGGAAAGCTCTATATTGGGCAAAGGAACCAGTTCCATATTGCTGATAATAAGCGGCTAAATCTGCTACTGCATCACCCCAATTTGCCAACAGGGGAAGAGATACCATTAAACCCGTTTCTCCTGCTAGGGTTTCCGGTTCTTGATACCAAACCACAGGAGAAATCGGTAAATGCGTCGCCATTTGTACCCACTCACTTAAAACTGCACTATTACATTCATATAAACTTTGTAATATTTGCAAATCATGTTGCACAGCCACTACTAAAGCCGAGGGTAATTGCCTAAACTCCTCTCGTTGTGCCAATTTGCTAAAAGGATTATCCGCAGTCAGAATTTGCTGAATCAGATATTCTTCCCAGGTTTGATGACTGTTGGCTAAAGCTTGGAAATAACTACCGTAAGCCTGGAGGCAATCTCGCCCATCTGCATCAGTATAACGGATGGTTTGTAATAAATTCAGAAACGCTCTGCCTACGTCGCTGTCTAGGACAGATTGGTACAGTAAAAGAGAGGCAGCTTGGCGTTGTAAAAGTTGCACCGCTGTATAAGATATAGTATTTGCCGTCAGCATTGGTAGATGATCCATCAATCAACTGGTTAAAAGGGAACAGGGAACAGAGAACAGGGAACAGGGAACAGAAAAATCAATTGTGTAATTAATTCTGTCCTATTACTTATGTCTAATTTATATTATTCTTGCCTCCCTCCAATTCTTTCTCCTGAACTCCTGAATGGGCGCAGGCCCTGCGCCCCTACCTCCTGATAGCGTAGCGTGGCGTTAGCCATACTCCTGATAGCGAAGCGTGCGCTCCTACCTCCTGGACTCCTGACTCTTATACCTACAGGAATACAAGTGTAGCCATTTATATATTATACTAGAGGGGATTGGGGACAAAAGTAAACTAATACTGATTGTCAGGATAAATTGCTAACATACATACAGGAAACATGGATCACTGACAAATGTAAGTAACCGTTGTTTTCACTGGATATGTACCAGCAATTATTTTGGCAACAGTAATGTTTGATTCAAGGTGCAAAGCTCTACTACAGATATTGTAAAGATTTTATAGTTTCTTCCGTAGACTTGAAAGTAGAAAAATAGCTAATATTGCCATTTTGGCAGGTCTTTCTGACACAAATGGGATATTAGTAGATAGTAGCAATGGTTCGTAAATTTTTTACCATTAACTTAAGAACTGCTACAGCCACCTCAATATTGACTGCGGTAATTCTTTAGCCATTTAAATAACTAGGAAATAATTCATGTTGTTATCACTGTCTTCTCAAAATGTTATCCAGTATCTGCACAAGGCAGGACTGTGTAGCGCGGAAGATGGCGCTGCATATAAATCTGTATTGCCAGAAAATAGCAAGAAAAATGGGAATTTACTGGTAATCCTGGCAGATAATCGCCAACTGCTAATTAAACAAGAACGTCACATTAATAATGAGCAAAATTGCCATGAACTCTTTAATGAATGGCTGTTTCATCAACTATTACAGCAATTTCCAGTGATTGGTAATATTGGAGCGATCGCATTATCATTGTTACATTTTGATGAAGAGAATTCTATTCTGGTGCGGAGCTACTTCAGCGAATATGTGGAGTTAGGAAAATTTTATCAACAGAGTAGTATGTTCCCCACAGCGATCGCCAGCGCGATTGGTAATACGTTAGCAGGATTACACCGAGCCACGTTTAATAAACGTGAGTATCGTGATTTTATGTCCACTGCCCCCGCAGGACAGTTTCGCTATAATTTTTACAATCCTGCTCAAGGTATACCCTCAATAAATCCAGACACATTTGGGACAATTCCCACCGAAGCACTACAATTTCATCTCCTGTATCAGCGTTACGAAAGTTTAGAATCAGCGATCGCTGACCTAGCTTATGATTGGAAACCATCTTGTTTAACTCACAATGATCTACAATTAAGCAACATTCTAGTTCATTCTCGATGGGAACAGCTAGATAACTGCTTGACAAAATTAATTGACTGGGAAGCTTGCGGTTGGGGAGATCCAGCTTTTGATTTAGGAAACTTATTAGCCAGTTATTTAGGCGTGTGGCTGTCTAGCCTAGTAGTAGATCCAACATTAGACCTAGAAGAATCTTTAAATTTAGCCATGATTCCTCTAGAAGCAATACAGCCTTCAATCTTAGCTTTAATTCAGGCTTATCTTGATGCTTTTCCCATGATTTTAGAATATCATCAAGACTTCATTTTGCGGGTAATTAAGTTTGCAGGTTTAGCATTAATTCAACAAATTCAACACAGAATCGAATCCCAAAAATCCTTTGATAATAGTAATCTGTGTATGCTCGAAGTTGCTAAAAGCCTCTTAACAGTGCCAGAACAGGCAGTATTGACGATTTTTGGCATCTCCGCCGCAGAAATCCTCCAATCTGTCCCCACACTCCAGAAACTTCCTCAACCCCATAAAGAACAACAATTAGTGCGTCTTTATTACGAAAAAACTCGTCTACGCGGTTGTTAGTAATAATGATTCCATCATATTGTGAGGCTAAACAGAATCATAAAATCCATGAACTCATCCCTTCTTATCCGCGTTTATCTGCGTTTATCTGCGGTCGATTTTCTTGGAAATATTATGCCATACAGCCTCATCTAAACCTGATATTTCCCATATATTTTCCGAAAATTTGAGGTGCAAAACAAATTAATGCTTGATGACTCTACCAATCAAATTCTCAATTCATTATTCGATATTGCCAATAATATCCAGATTGAACCTAATTTTTGTATTTACCATCCCAATTATCAACCTTTTGCCTTACCCACAAATATAGCAAACAGGTTTCAACAAAACTCACCTTCTTTAAAACAGAAATATTTGAATATACTGTTGAGAAATTTCCTCTATGGTATTTATTACAATGGTTCACTACAAACAGTCTTAGCCACAAACAGTAATTGTCAATCTCAGATAAATTTCCTAGAAAATAATAGTTTAGGTGTAGATGAAGAATTCTATGAACAACTACATCATAGCAATCATGGTACAGGTCATTATGAACCAGATTGGCAGATTTTGAGAATTGAACCTGATGGTAGTATGGCTGTAAACAAGGATGGATTAACCTTATATATTGAGCCAGAATGTCATCTGCAACCCCGGAAAAAGTCCCCTAAAGTGGGGGAATTAATAGCAATATGGATGCCTAAAAATCGCTTGCAAAATGGCTGTTATGTGGCAGTAAGTAATACAGCAATAGAAAATCAATCTCCCCAAAATACTGATTTAGGAGGAGGACGAATTTATTTTCATGTGACATCATCCGGGGCAATTGTCCTCATGGATAGCTTAACCAAAGCCTTGAATAATGTGGCAATTGCCTTTAGTTTTCAAGTTCTTTATAATCCCACAGCATATCAGCGTTATGATGCAGGTGTGCTGCATTTTGACCGCCAAGATTACCCCACAATTCGGAATATTCTTCAAGATATTTATCAAAAACATCAAGCTTACTTTCAGCCGGAAATTCCCTTATTTACAAAATTTTTAGCACCGGGATTAGGGTTAGCAGAAGAACCAAATCAAAAATTTGCTCCTCAAGAAAGTTTTGGGATGAACCGTTGTCAAATTGTTGCCAATGCGCTGTTAGAATCTTGGCAAAAGGGTAGAAACGCTCTAGAAGAAAGAATAGAATTAATTAACCAACACTTTGCCAGAAATTTGATTGATGTGCAGCATCCCTATCTTAATCCGGCTTCTGAGGATATTTATCAGCCGTTAATTTGAGGAGAAAATAACCCGACTGGGAATTCATTCCCAGTCTCATAGCAGAAGTCATCTTCAGATGACTGAATAACTAGCACAGTACGGCGTAAGTGAATAAACTATTTTCAAGCCTTGTATACTAAACACGGGTGAGATTTAAACTTTTGCCAAATGACAAAGAACCCAGATGTGTAGTAGGGGTAAAGCAAAAGCTGATATGTGTCAACTTACAGCAAATTGTCATCAAACCCGGAACAAGAACCCCACCCCCAACCCCCTCCCCGCAAGCGATGAGGGGGCTAAGATGTACCTCATAAGATTGGAAATCGCTGTAAGCTCAAATCCCTACCACATCTCGTTCCTAGTCTCTGACTAGGAATGCAGTTGATGAGGCTCTGCCTCTAATATCATTGAAGGCAGAGCTTTCTAGAATTCATTCCCAGTCAGAGACTGGGAATGAGACGAAAGTTTCACCCAAGGCTAAAAATGCTGGATGCCAAGTTGTCAAACCATCATCACCTAATCTTTCGTACACACTATAAGTTTTTGATTTCAAGTTATTATGGGAGGCAGAGCCTCTAGAGGGCATTCCCAGTCGGAGACTGGGAACGAGTGAACAAACTACCAACTACACATTTAACGGCTTTTTTGTGATAACTGGCGTGTGATTATCACTATTTACAATTGGTACAGGGGCAATGGTTTCCTTACCTGTAATTAATCTCGCGCCACGATTGCGGGTAAAATAACTCCACAACCATTGAATCATCACAACTAACTTATTATCAAATTCAATCAAGAAGTAAATATGAATAAATAACCAAACAAACCACGCCAAGAAACCTCTGAGTTTGATAAATCCTAAATCAACAACTGCGGCGTGTTGCCCAATCATTGCTAAACTACCTCTATCCACATATTTGAATTGGGGTAGTGTTTCACCTTTCAAACGTTTTTGAATGAGTTTAGCTACATATTCGCCCTCCTGCATGGCGACTGGTGCAACTCCCGGCAAAGGTTTATCATTTTGATGGGCGAAATTTGCTAAGTCACCAACTACGAAGATGTTGGGAAATCCTTTAATACTTAGGTCTGGTTCAACCATAACACGACCAGCGCGATCGCTCTCAACTCCCGTCTTCTCTGTCAAAACTTTCCCCATTGCTGAGGCTTTCACACCCGCAGCCCACAACACGGTTTTTGCTGCAATTTCTTTGACATCATCACCTTGCTTAATCGTCACAATATCATTTTCAATATGTGTTACCAAAGTTTTGGTTTGCACATCTACGCCCAAAGCCTTTAATGATGTTTCCGCTGTGTGGGATAATTCGGGGGCAAAAGGGGGAAGAATCCGATCTAAACCTTCTAACAATAAAACTCTGGTTTCTGAGGTGTCAATGTTGCGGAAATCTTCTGTCAGGGTTTTAGTTGCCAATTCAGCGATCGCTCCCGCTAATTCTACCCCAGTTGGACCACCACCAACAATCACAAAAGTTAACAAAGCTTGGCGTTTTACCGGATCACTTTCGCTTTCAGCCGCTTCAAAGGCAGAGAATATCCGCCGACGCATCTCAATTGCATCTTCTACAGTCTTTAAACCCGGTGCAAATTCTTCCCAGTTATCCTTACCAAAATAGGAATGCTTCGCCCCTGTAGCCACAATTAAGGTATCGTAGGGGACAGTCTCCTCACCCATCATCACCTTTTGGGCGTTAGCGTCAATATCATTCACCTCACCCAACAGCACCTTAGTATTCTTACTCTTGCTGAGGACAGCCCGCAAGGGAGAGGAAATATCCGCTGGGGACAAAGCACCTGTAGCGACTTGGTACAGCAGTGGTTGAAACAGGTGAAAATTGCGTTTATCAATCAGCGTGATTTGCACATTAGCCTTAGCCATAGACTTAGCGGCATACAATCCACCAAAACCACCACCAATAATCACGACTTGATGAACTGGTTTCTTGTCAGCTAGATCAACCATAAAAAATATTTCCTTCCATTACAGGGCTGTAACTATTCTTAACAAATTTGTATCAAAATTGTCACAATTATTTCTGTTTATCTTGAACTTCTTAAAAAAAAAGAAAAGTGGTGGATTAGTCAGGAGGTAGGGGCGCAGGGCCTGCGCCCACCCAGGAGTCAGGAGTCAGAAAGAAATTCCCCCCTGTTCCCCGTTCCCCGTTCCCTGTTCCCTGTTCCCTATTCCCCGTTCCCCGTTCCCTGTTCCCTGTTCCCTGTTCCCTGTTCCCTATTCCCCAATTTGCGATACAATCATAAGTCTGCCAATTTCATGACAGCCTTTATAAACAGGAGATGCTTCTATGGCGCGTATGTATTATGATGAAGATGCTAATTTAGACCTTTTAAAAGGTAAAACCGTTGCTATTATTGGTTATGGTTCACAAGGTCATGCTCACGCGCTGAATCTCAAAGATAGCGGTGTAAACGTCATTGTCGGATTATATCCCGGCAGTAAGTCCACAGCCAAAGCCGAAGCTGCTGGTTTGACAGTTAAAAATGTGGCTGATGCGGCCAAAGCTGCTGATTTCATCATGATTTTATTACCAGATGAAGTCCAAAAAACAATTTACAAAAACGAAATTGAACCCAATTTAGAAGCCGGAAACGTTTTAGCTTTTGCACATGGTTTTAATATCCATTTTGCACAGGTTGTACCTCCTGCCGATGTTGATGTCGTCATGGTTGCGCCTAAAGGACCTGGACATTTAGTGCGTCGTACCTACGAACAAGGACAAGGTGTACCTGCGTTATTTGCAGTTTATCAAGATGCCACTGGTCAGGCACGCGATCGCGCTATGGCTTATGCTAAAGGTGTTGGTGGTACACGCGCCGGTATTTTGGAAACTACTTTCCGGGAAGAAACCGAAACCGATTTGTTTGGGGAACAAGCAGTATTGTGTGGTGGTTTGAGTGCTTTAATCAAAGCCGGTTTTGAAACCTTAGTTGAAGCAGGTTATCAACCAGAACTCGCTTATTTTGAATGTCTGCACGAAGTCAAATTAATCGTTGATTTAGTCGTAGAAGGTGGTTTAGCCACCATGCGCGATAGTATTTCTAATACTGCCGAATATGGTGATTATACTCGTGGTCCTCGCGTTGTCACCGCTGAAACTAAAGCGGAAATGAAGAAAATCCTCAGCGAAATCCAATCTGGACAATTTGCGCGGGAATTTGTCTTGGAAAACCAAGCTGGTAAACCTGGTTTTACTGCTATGCGTCGTCAAGAAGCAGAACATCCTATTGAAGCAGTTGGTAAAGATTTACGTGCCATGTTTAGCTGGTTAAAGAAAGCGTAATTTTGGGTAAGTAATTGGACAAAAATATTTACAGTCATTGCGAGCGAAGGGAAGCAATCACAACCCTGGCGATTGCTCGATTTCACTTCGTTCCCTATGGCTAACGCCACGCTACGCTAACACAATGACATTGTGTAAGTAATTGGACAAAAATATTTACAGTCATTGCGAGCGAAGGGAAGCAATCACAACCCTTGCGATTGCTTCATTTCACTTCGTTCCATTCCCAATAACATTGTGTAATTAATTCTGTCTCACTACTTACAGCGATTTCCAATCATATAAGGTACATCTTAGCCCCCTCATCGCTTGCGGGGAGGGGGTTGGGGGTGGGGTTCTTGTTCCGGGTTTGATGACAATTTGCTGTAATTAATTCTGTCTCACTACTTAATTGGTAATTGGTAATTTCTTACCTTTTACCAAATTCTTTTTTTATGCAGAAAATATTTAGCAAAGTATGACAAATATTTGCATAGAAGTTAAACCAATATTTGTAAATAAAGGATTAAATGCCATGACAATTAAAATCAAATCTATTACTAGTCTTAAAGTCCAGGGGTTGATCTTAACTATCCTGCTATCAACCTTAATACCTGAAACTGTTCAGGCGCAAATTATTCCCACCATCAAATTACCAACCACTACAGTTCCTAAGCCAACCATTAAAGTTCCTAAGCCAACCATTGAAACCCCATTAACCCCATTAGTATTTCAAGTACCTGCTAATTTTGTCGTCAGTCCAGCAGTTAATACAACTTCTAGCTTCGTTTCTGTGATCAAAGAAGGTAGTAATTCACCTCAAATTCAGACAAGGACAGTGACAGGGACGGGAAGTGAATCTATTGCTATTCCGGTCGCAACTACGACATCAGGAACTGTATCTACTATTAATGTAGTTCTACCTTCTAAAAATTCTGTTTCTAGTGGAGATGTCAATTTTAGTGTTGATACAACTCCAATTTCTACCGTTGGTTCTGTAATAAATAGTGTTAACCTTTCATTTCCTGTACCAGTTTTAGATTAGACATCTCCGAAAATTGGCGTTGCTGAATTGAGGTATGAAATTCCCAAATTGAACCTTTAAAAATCTTACCTTTGCGTCTTTGCGCCTTTGCGTGAGACTAAAATTCATACCCTTAATCAGCAACGCCCGAAAATTAAGTATGCGTGGCATGAAACCCCTGTAGAGACGTTCCATGGAACGTCTCTACAATTTTTACTGGAGATGTCTACTGATTTGGAAGCTAAAATTTAAGTTCTAGATTCATGTCCCCTCTAAAACCATCCTCACTTTTACCTAAACGAGAATTCATCACTAAACCAGAATTAGCACTTGCATAACGAAATATCATCCCATAGTTAGGATCTTTTAACTGACTTTCAAATCCTTTGGTAGCTGTAGAATAAGTCGAATAGTATGGACCAATTATGACAGTCCCTAATTCTTTATCTTTGAAAACATCATAGGTAGATTCAATTTGATATGAAGGTTCTTGATTACCAAAAGAGAAAGAAGTATTGAAATTAAAACCACTTTTATGAGAAAAATTAAACAATAAAAAAGTGCTAATATCACCTAAACTAGTAGATTGAACATCAGGATTGAGGATTTGGGGGGAACAATTTAATACGGGATAAAGAGTTATATTAAAATCTGGTTTCACAAACTGAAATACATTACCAATAGAAAGACTTGATAAATTTAAACGATTAGGATTATTATTATAAGTTAGTGATAGAAAAGGGGAATTAACTATAATTGTACTCCATTGTTGATTTTTATCATAAAAGGTATTCCGAAAATCTGCTTTAGTCGCAAACTTTAACATTCCACCCAGCGAACTTTCTCCGGTAGCATTAGGATTTAACTTACCCAAATTATTATCAATCATTGGTACAGAATTAGGAAAAAGATTAAACCACATACCTGTAGATAGGGAATAACTTAGATTATCAATACTTCCAGATATGACAAATTCCACTGCTGGTAAATAAAGATTTC
This sequence comes from Aphanizomenon sp. UHCC 0183, assembly GCF_009712065.1. Classification (NCBI taxonomy): domain Bacteria; kingdom Bacillati; phylum Cyanobacteriota; class Cyanophyceae; order Nostocales; family Aphanizomenonaceae; genus Aphanizomenon; species Aphanizomenon sp. UHCC 0183. The sequence continues at coordinate 85,419 of NZ_VILC01000025.1, forward strand.
CAGTATAAGAAGATGTTTCAATTTCCCTTTGTCGAGACGTACTCAGTTGAAGTCTGCTAAAGTTTATATCAAAAATTTTTCCTCCTCCAATTATAGAAGCTGCTGTAAACAAACTATCGAAATTATTATCAAAGACAAAAGATTTATCAAATAAAACTTGTCCATCTGAAGTTTTTGCCTGCAAAAAGGTATATGTAATCGTTTGAGGCGCATTAGCATTAGTTTTGGGAATATTAGAAAACATTGGACCCAAGTCATCAAGAGAAACCGAATCTATGACAACAGGAGTTTCATCAGTCCAAGGTTGTATTATTTGCTCAATAAATTGGACACTTCTTTGATAAATACCTGTTCTTAGTTGTAATAATAAGGAACTATCTGAAGTAATATTTCCTGAAAAAGTATAACTTCCAGAAACTTGGGCAAGGCTACTATTAGTATTACTATAACTTAGGGTATTATTTAACCTTTCATTCATTTGTCTGCGTTGTTGAGATGTGGCTTTTGTCTTCAACGTCGCTAAAGTTTTTACGGTATTAAACTGTTCTTTTGCTTCATTAATACTTGCATTCAAATTACCCGGATTAATAACACTAAAAGCACTACCCAATATTAATCCTAGACTAGCATTTGTAGTCTGATTTAAATCAGTATCTTGCCATTGGGCTGTAGTTACAGATAAGCCAGGATTAGCAAAAACATTTAAATAATTTAATCTAATTTTTTCTGGGTCATATTGTAGTAATGTGCGGTTATATGACCGACTCAAAGTATATCTATACCAAGCTTGGTTTTGAGGACTTAATATCGAAGAAGTGGTAACTTCAGGACTTTGTTGTCCAAGGTTAGACCAACTTAAGGAATTAAGATAATGAAAATCTCTTTGTTCTTTCGTTAAAAAGGGATTGCTAAGGACTTCAAAAAGATCATTATTATTTATTTGATTAACTTGTAAAGTTTTTATCCCAGGTAGAGACGTAATTGGAGCTTTAAACGAATATCCCTGGTTAGTAAAAAAATCACCTAATGTCAGTCCAGCAGCAAGGAGATTTTCACGGGGAATAATACTACCAGCTTCTAACTTAACACCATTATTTAATAAAGGTTGTAAATTGACAGTTGGAAAGCCTTGGAAAAATTTAGGTGCATTCCTAGCATCTAAATTACCAGATAAAGCACCTCCTCCTAGTAATTGGTCTGTAGTTGCTTTGGGTGCGTTAGCTAGGGGAATAAGTTTTTGGAACAAACTACCATCAGAGCCAGTAATATTCAGATTAAAACTGGCATTATCAGGTAGCTGAACTCCCGGAGGTAGGACGATTTCTGCCCCCGCGATAGTAACATTTAAGTCATTTAATTTATTGCTTCCTACTGAATCTGTAAGAGCAGTAGGAAAAGCAAATACTGTTTGTACACCGAAAAAAGCTGTAGAAATTTGAGCAAATTGTCTCAATTTTTGTTGATAACTATTTCCCTGATAACTAAAATTTAGATGGTTTCCCTGGGTTTCAATAACCACACGATTACCATCTAATACCCAATAGAATTGTTCGTCATTGGGATAAATAGAAATATTAGCTGATTTAATGAGGGGATCACTAAATTGCTCTTTTTGAAACGCATTACTTGGTGCAAATTTATCTAGATCAAAACCGAAATTTGCATAGAAAGTAAATTTTGAGGGTTGAAAATTACGAGGATTAATAATTAGTTTATCACTTGTGTTTACGAAAAATGGATATCTTGATGCGCTGTTTTCTAACAAGCTACGCATTAAAATTCTCAGGACTTGTTTATTTTGTTCTGGAGCTAATGCTGGTTTCTCCTCTGGTTTCGTTTCTGGTTTATCATCTGGAATCGGTAAAGAAGGTACTTCCTTGGGAAATACAGGTAGATCTGGCTCAACTGGAGTTAATTGCGCTTGCTGCTGATTGCTTGTTTCCTGTGCGATTAATGTCTCGCCACGTGTAGAGGATATTTTCTGGTAACTGATATGCAGAATATTGATTGAGACTGATTTCTGTATCATTTAACTTTTGCTGTGGTGAGAAAGGAGTAATGGTAGTTATCTCTGGGGTAGAAGGAGTTAATGCTGGTTTATCATCTGGAATCGGTAAAGAAGGTACTTCCTTGGGAAATACAGGTAGATTTGGCTCAACTGGAGTTAATTGCGCTTGCTGCTGATTGCTTGTTTCCTGTGCGATTAATGTCTCGCCACTAAGAGTAGTGTTGTAATTAGATTTATATAAATGAAAGTTATTAGTATTATTTATATTTAAATCTTGATCTGGAATATTATAATAAATCTCATGAGGACTATATTCACAGCTAAAGGTGTGTCGGTTCAAATCTTCCTTTACACTGGGGATATTGTTCCTAGTGACGAGTATTGGTGCAGAATCCTCCAGCCTATTTCCCTCACAACTAGACGTTGTGTAGAGGATATTTTCTGGTAACTGATATGCAGAATATTGATTGAGACTGATTTCTGTATCATTTAACTTTTGCTGTGGTGAGAAAGGAGTAATGGTAGTTATCTCTGGGGTAGAAGGAGTTAAATCATTTAACCCAAAACCTATGTCTCTAAATTGTACCTGTATTTCAGTCTGATTATTGGTATTAACGTTGATAGAATCGGTTGCTTTTTCTTCTTCAGTTGCCAGGACTTTTACGGGAAGCAGTGCCGACACGGACAAAGTTACCAGCACTCCAGCACTCCAGAAAATATCTTGTTTCTTCATAAGTAGGTTGGCATTAAAAATTGTGGTTATGACAAGGAAACAGGGAACACTTCGACAAGCTCAGTGCATCGCACGGAACAGAGAAGAGGTTTTGGGCAACTTTACTTTTCGTTACATATTACTCTTATGAGAAGCTGCTCCGCGTCTACGGTTTTTTTTGCCGTTCACCTACTTTTTTATTTCCAAGAACAATACTTGTCCAAATTGGAAAAAGCCTTGATTTTTAGGTTGGATTGTGGAACGTTAGCTTTGCGGAGCAATCAGCATAAAACCCAAAAAATTCGTTAAGTTGCGCTTTCGCTTAACCCAACCTTGTATCTTAGAGGTATGCTAGAAGAAGTGGTAGACCGTCCCAACCTGGGTCAGAAAAGACCGCTTTGTAGCAAGGCTCACCACAACAATCTCCATGACAGAACTCGAACAGTCGCTACAGAAAATAGACAAGGTATTGCAAGAATATAAATATATATAATTACAAGGATTAAAAAGTAATCTTATCCTCACCCAATTTAAACCCTGTAACTTGGAATTAATGGCTAGATGATAGCAGTTAATTTGGCTATAAGAAAATTTTTCTTATATTTTATCATCAAGAAAATACTGAACTTTTCACTATAGTTATCGACGAATAAGTAGGTGAGCGTTGAAAATTGTCGTTATGGCAAGGCAAAAGGCAAGAGGCAAGAGGCAAGAGTGAAAAGGGTTTGGGCGATTTTACATTTCTTTACACAGTTTGGTTTTATTGTGTTCACCTACTTACGTAGTCTTAACTAGGTACTTATTTACGTAAATATATCCTCCAAAGATATTGTCATTCACGTAGCTATCCCTATTGGTTACGATAGTGATAAAAGGCTTATATAATTGACAAAGTAATAACTATTGCATTTTTAAATCCATATATTACATTTAAGCAAAAGCTCAATTTATTACCTTGCGGAGTATAAAACATAGACTTATATTTTGAGGACACAAACCTATGAAATCTTTCATTTATAAAGGTTTTGAAGTAAATAAATTCATATTTGGCATAACTTGTGCCGAAGAGCGATTAAGTGTTGCAATTTAAATTATTTTCTGATTGACAAATATCGGAATTATTCATAAACTGATACACATAGATAGGTTCTTACTTGCCAGTAAAACTAACAGCATTAATCTCTATCATGGGAATTTATCGGGATGCTTGAATCACAAAGTTTTTCTTTCATACTCTGAAAAAATTGCTCCCTATCCGAAGGTTGAAAAGCCTGAAATCAAGAGATTTTTCGGATACAGATGATGAAAATTTTTGGCAGTGTGTAAGTTCTATTTTGATAAACAAATCAGGGAATAAAATCATGAAAACATCTAACAAAGTATTAAAAGCTGCTGCCATTGCCTCTCTCTTAGCAGGTGGAGCAGTTGCAGGTTCATTCATCAATGCTGAGTCCGCTCAAGCTGATCCTCAATCTTCCAAAGTATCCGGTGCGCTGACTAGTGTTTTAACCAATGGTGTAACCAATAGCTTTGCTGCTGAAGTTTTACTGCCACAGGAGTCTATAGCCTCCACTGGTGCAGTCACAATGAATGTTACCTATTCTGTAGTTGGCGGAACAAGTGGCGGTGATTTAAGCCAAGTTGCGATTACAACAGCAAACATGAACGCTGGTAGAGAAACTTATACTGCCAACACAGTTGAAGCTGCTACTGCTCGTGCAATTGGTGCTGCGGTTGGTGCTAGTCAATATGGTGCCGCTAGCGATATCGTTAAATCCTTTCAAAATGGTGGGTTGGACTAGTTAGAGAAAGTCGGCGATTCCTACTCATTAAAGGAAATAGAAGGAATCGTCAACCACCTTGATGGGACATAGGCTAAAAATCAATGCCCTATGTTCCACAGTTTATCCCCCTGGCTTCAACAACTGGGGGATAAGTTTATTTTACAAGAGTATCCGGTAAGCGTAAAAGACAATTAACAGTTTTGTCTCGGAAATTGTATTTCCCCAAGGTTCTATTACAGCATTTCCCGATGTTATGAGGTACAAGAACCCCACCCCCAACCCCCTCCCCGCAAGCGATGAGGGGGCTAAGATGTACCTTATAACAGCGGTTTCCGCTGTAGCCCTAACGGTAGTCTGACAATAAAAGTTATCTATGGTTCTGTAGGTAATGATCCCAGTCAGGTGGCAATTATCAAGGGAAATATGAATGTTGGAACTGTCAATTATCCAGATAATACTATTCAAGCTGCGATCGCTCGCGCCATTGATACTGCTATTAATGATCATCGCTTTGGTGACATTATCGGTATTGTTAAATCTTGGCAAAGTGGTGGTTCTGCGGCTCTAGATTAATTATGTTTTGAGTAGAGACGTTCCGGCGGAACGTCTCTACAAGAATCTGTCGGCGGCTATAAATAAAATTTCTGCCTGACAAAAATTAAATGGCTATTTTTATTTGCCTTTATTTGAGCATTATTTTTTAGAAATTATCAGGATGTGAAGGGTTTTATGATTATTTTTTGTGGTGGAACAGCTAAGGATTTAAGAAGTCTGGGTTACAATCTTTGCCAGACTTTACTAACTCAAATAGATAAAAGCAATATTCAAGGAACTATTTGCAATACTGCCTCGGAAATAGATGCTTATTTTCAGCTTTTACAACCATCCTCACCTGTAACACTCATTCAATATCAGATTCCCTCAAAATTAACTTTAGAAAAAATTCAGCACGGTGAAGTTAAGAGTATTTATCTGCATCAAGATCCCCGTGAAATTTTGGCTGCTGTTCTCGCTTCTTTAGAACAGAAATTAACCTTTGAATCTACTTTTATCAACCTTTGGCAACAATACCAAGAAAAGTGGTTTTCTGATAGCCATCAAACTTTATTAATTCGTAGAGAAAAATTAATTTCAGAACCACATTCAGAAATTTCTAAGTTAGCAACATATTTAAATATTGAATTTACCGAATCGGAAATTTATTTGTTATTAAAGCAGTGTCAGTTACCAGCACCGGCAACTGTACCACAATGGCAAGAAATTCTCAGTTCTGAGCAATGCTTAATTATTGAAACTTTGCTCAAACCATTACTCCTACAATTTAATGACGAAGATGAGTTTAGTATATCCGAAAGATTAGAACAACATTTAGCAGCAATTCAATTAGAACCACTGCTAATCCAAATTGATAAAATTATTGGTAAATTTAGCCAGATAAAGACCGAAGTACGGGAACAATTTTACGAATCCATTGATCAATATCTGATCACCATTTTAACTGCAATGGGGCGGTTAAATGAAGCGGCGGAAGTTTGCCATTTACTAGGAACAGCCCTAACTTTACAAAATAACTTACAATTAGCAGAAAAATGGTATTTACGCGCTCTGAATATCCAACCTCAGTTAGCCAAATCTCATTATAATTTGGGCTTTGTTTATGAACAGGAGGATGATTGGGAAAAAGCTATTGTTCATTATAATCATGCTATCACCATCAATGGGAATTATACCAAGGCTTACTATCGCTTAGGATTGATTTTTAAACGTCAAAAGCAATTTACTCAAGCCATAGAACAATTTTCTCAAGTCTTGCACCTAGATCCAACGCATCAGGGGGCAAAGTTCAATTTAGCTTTACTTTGGCAACAAGGAGAAGGTGCAGATTTCATCCAAAATTTGTTAGAAGAAACAGACCTAGAATTATTGCTTAATCTCCCAGAAGAAATAAACGACACTGGGGCAATGTTGGTGCGTGAACGACAATGGGAACAAGCCAAAATCTATTTTAAATCGGTGATTGAACTAGATCCAGATTGTGTTTTGGCTCACTATAATTTAGGTTGTGTTTTACAAAATCAAAATCGCTATCCAGAAGCAATCACTTCCTATCGTCGGTCTTTAAAGATTAATGCAAATTACATTGATTCCTTAAAAAATTTAGGTTATGTTTACTATAAAAATGGACAAGCAGATTTAGCCCAAGAATGCTTCCAAAAAATATTGCAATTAAATCCTAACCATAGCGAAACTTATGAACTTTTAGGATTTATTGCCGGTGAACAAGGAAAATTATCAGAGTGTATTAGTCTGTTAAATGAAGCCCTGAAAATTAATCCTAATAATCCTAAACTACATTCTTGTTTTCTGTTTAATTTATCTTCTCTTGTCAGTTTTACACCTCAAGAAATATTAGATTCTGCTCAACTGTGGTATCAACAACAAGTAGTTAGTCAATGGCTACCAACCCTCACCACCCACTCTCAGGATAAAACTCCACACCGTCGTTTACGCATTGGCTATATTTCCCCTGATTTTCGCAGACATTCGGTAAGTTCATTTATTAAACCCCTTTTTCAACACCATGACCGCACCCAGGTTGAGGTTTTCTGTTATGGGGAAGTCAAAGAACCGGATGCAATTACAGAGGAAATTATAGATATCTGCGATGCTTGGCGTTCTACTGTGGGTCTTTCAGATTTACAAGTGGCTGAATTAATTCAAGCAGACCGCATAGATATTATCGTTGATTTGGCAGGGCATACGGCAAATAACCGGATGATGGTCTTGGGGATGAAACCAGCGCCGATTCAAACTACATATTTAGGCTATTTTGCTACCACAGGTTTACCGACAATTGACTATTGGATTACTGATCAGTTTCTTCACCCCCATGATACAGAGGAAAAAACCAGCGAAACTATATGGCGTTTACCCCGTTGCTATGTAGGTTATGAACCGCTGAACAATGCCCCGGAAATTACTGAACTTCCTAGAAAAAAAACGGGAATTTTCACTTTTTCATCTTTCAATAATTTACGCAAACTTACACCAGAAACTTTTGCGCTGTGGATTGAAATTCTCAAAGCAGTTCCTAATTCTCGCTTGGTGTTAAAATGCGCTAGTTCTGATGTATTCAGTCCCTTAATTACCGAGAGAATCCAAACCCCCTTTGTGGAACAGGGTATTGATCCTAAACGCATCTTCTTATATGGTGCGTTTGCTACTGATGAAGACCATCTGAATCTTTATAATCAGGTTGATTTGCATTTGGATAGTATTCCCTATACGGGATGTACTACAACTTGTGAAGCCCTGTGGATGGGAGTACCAACATTAACCCTAGCAGGGACGCGGAAAATGGAGCGCATGAGTGCCAGTATTCTCCACAGTGTTGGTTTGGATGATTGTATTGTCCATAGTGCCACAGAGTATGTTCAAAGAGCGATCGCATTAGCCCAAAATCCAGATTATCTTCAATCTTTGCGCTTAAATATGCGTGAACGAATGCTGCACTCTCCTTTGTTGGATGTGAAAAACATGGCCAGCACTTTAGAAGCAGCTTATCGCCAAATGTGGCAGATTTATATTGAAAAAACCACAATATCTAACAGCGAAAATCTCCCTAATCATGCTTCTATTCCGGTGGAATTAGAACCTGTTGATGCTATTAATTACTATCAGCAATATATCGAAAATCATCCTGATGATGCCCAGGGATATTATCATTTAGGTCTAGCTTATCAAGCCTTAGATGATGTAGAAAATGCGATTCCATCTTATTTGCAATCTCTTGCCATTAATCGCGGTTCTGCTGCCACTTATCAAGCTTTAGGTAAATTGTTAGAAGAACAGGAATTAATTGCAGAGGCTGAAAAATATTATCGCTGTGCGTTGTTATTAGCACCTGATGATAGTGAAATACGAGAAAATTTCAAAGGTTTTTTACAACAGTATCGTTCTCGACCTGCTAATAAAATTATTCCCATTTTTCAGGAAAATGCTAACAATTCTGAAGAGCTTAAATATTTTAAATTCACTGATGCTGATCCTCATGAATGCCTAGTGGAGATTGAGGGTGGAATTAAAGTATGTGTTAAGAATGATATCAACAGCTTGACAACTTATGTTTTGCTAGAACAGGGTGATTGGTTTGAGTCAGAAATGGAGTTTATTCGCAAACTGATTACACCAGGGATGGAAATCCTAGATATTGGTGCTAATCATGGAGTCTATACCTTAACTATGGCTAAGTTACTCCAAGGAGAAGGTAAAATTACGGCTTATGAACCCGCTAGTTCAGTTGTTTCTTTATTGAGAAAAGGTGTAGAAGCTAATGGTTTCACGAATGTAGAGATAGTTAATGCCGGCTTATCAGATTGTGAGGGTGAAGCAACTTTATTTCTATCAACAAATAGTGAACTAAATTCTCTACAGCCCGATAATTCATCTCAACAACAAGAAATTATTAAACTGCTGAACTTGGATCAAGAATTAGCCCTGCGTAACTGGCAGAAAATTGACTTTATTAAGCTAGATGCAGAAGGAGAAGAAGCCAAGATTCTCGCAGGTGGGAAAAGATTCTTTTTTGAGCAATCGCCATTAATTATGTTTGAACTCAAGCATGGCAAACATATTAATATGCGGTTAATTCAACTATTTCAAAATCTCGGCTATGAGACTTACTACTTAATTTCTAGCATCGGTTGTTTAGTGCCTTTTGATGTGAATCAGCCAGTAGATGGCTATCAATTAAACTTGTTTGCTTGTAAGCCAGAGCGATCGCAACAATTAGCTGAACGTGGTTTACTAGTAACACAAGTTAAAGAAAAGCCTCTACTTCCACAACCATCCTACTGGTTAGAAGCAATAGCAGCTTATAGTTATGCAACTCCTTTCCTAAATCAGTGGCAAGAATACGCAACGGTTGCCAATGCTGATAATCAAGTTTATTTAGAAGGGCTAAATTACTTCTTTCTCTCAAAAACAGTCAGCCTTTCCCCAGGAGAAAAGTTTGCCTCCTTAGAACATTCCTTTGAATGTATTCAGCAAGCTGTTAAGGCTCAACCTTCGTTGACTAGATATTGTAGTTTGGCTAGAGTAGCGACAGAGTTAGGGAAAAGACAAGTTAGTGTGGAAATACTGGAAAAATTAATTACCAATATCAATTCTGGTAGATTAATTAGGGTAAATGAGCCTTTTCTGCCTGTGAGTCAGCAATACGATCATCAGATATTTAACAATAATCTGCAAGACTGGTTCTTAGTAAGTGTTGTTGAAACCTGCGAGAATAGCCGCGTTTTCTCGTCTTACTTCTCAGTTAAACAATCGGTATCTTTACTCAATCAGATTATTCATAAACCCTTCCACAGTCATCAATCAGAAGGCCGATTACTTCTTGCCAGTAAACGACTTGACGGATAACGATAGGATGAAATTAGTAATGCACTATGATCAAGGATTTGGTGCGTTACGCTGTCGCTAACACACCCTACGTATTTTTAACGTAAATTCGATAGCGTAGCGTGACGACGTAGGAGTGATTGAACCTCACCCCAACCCCTCTCCGACACGGAGAGGGGCATTTTAACTTATCATTATACTCAAAACGGCTAGAAGCTGGACTTTTTTATCATACAAAGAACAAGTTCAAAGTCTCTCCAGTATTAAATATTATTCCTTTTCCCTCTCCTCTTAGGAGAGGGTTAGGGAGAGGTGCGGGGAGAGGTTTACCAGAGGGGTTAAAAATTATTATATATTGAGTATATCATAGCCCCCTCATCGCTTGTGGGGAGGGGGTTGGGGGTGGGGTTCTTGTACCTCATAACATAAAATCCACATTACATATTTAGTAAGGTGCGTCAGATAGAGGAAATCTGTTTTTTACCAAATCATTGGGTCTGACGCACCCTACAAGAGATAAAATCCACATTAGATCAAAACTATGCACAATAAAGTTTAAAAAATGAATTACCAAGTTGTTAACCAATTAAATGAAACTCAAATCTTTGAACTTGTGGAATTATACAAACATGAATTTTGGAGTAAAAATCGGACATATCAAGGTGTTACCAAAATGTTGACTGCATCTGATATTATTATTGCTTTAATAAATGAGGAAAAAGAACTAATTGCTTTTTGTCGTGTTTTGACTGATTTTGTTTATCGGGGAGTTCTTTATGATGTGATTGTTAAACCTAGTTATAGAAAAATGGGATTTGGTGCTAAATTATTAGATGAAGTCGTTAATCATACCCAATTAAAAGCAGTAGAAGATATTGCTCTTTTCTGTTTACCAGAAATGATTCCTTTTTATGAACGGTGGGGTTTTATATATGATGTAAATGCACTGAAAATAATGCACCGGTATGATTCAGTTATGGGAGGAATAGAACCATGATTATTAACTATGATAGTCTGAAGATTATTGACTAAAATTCGTCAGTAATGACTTTCTTGATGATATTTACAGTTTGATACTTGCACTATGTCTACTCAACGTCTAATTCAAAGTATATACACAGATGGTGCTTGCACAGGCAATCCTGGACCTGGTGGTTGGGGTACAGTTGTCTATTTTAGTGATGGTTCAGTTCACGAAATGGGTGATTCATCCCAGCACACCACTAATAATAAAATGGAAATGCAAGCTGCGATCGCCGCCTTGGAATTTTTCAAATCATCTCGACAAACGCAACCTATTACCCTGTACACCGATAGTAAATATGTAATTGATTGTGTGACAAAATGGGTAAAAGGCTGGAAAAAGAACGGCTGGAAAAAAGCAGATGGGAATCCCGTCCAAAACCAAGACCTCCTAGAAATTCTGGATCAACTCAATAGCCGACTGGTACAATGGGAACACGTTCGCGGACATTCTGGTAATATTGGCAATGAACGCTGTGATGTCATTGCGCGTTCCTTCGCCAACCATAAAATCCCTCACCTCAAACAATTATTACCTGCACTTCTTCACGAAAATTTACCTAAAATTGGGAAAATAAGCCCAGCAAAAGTATCTAATGATCCAATAAACTCTACAATAACTAATAAAAACACACTAGAAAGCAGTCCGTCTGCATCAGATACAAGCACTATGGAACCATCTACAACACCAACTGCGACTACAACCAACGAACAACCCACTGAAATCAGGGTTTTACAACTTCGCAACTTGGTGGAAACCTTACGGATTGCAGACGAAATTGCCGAAAAAGGCTACCTAATTACCAGTTCAGAATTAGCAGACTTAATGGGTGTTCACTCTAGCGCCGTTACCAGCCGAGGTGATGAATGGCGTTGGCGAAATTGGATAGTTTCACGAGTAAGACGTGAAGGTAATCAAATTCTCTGGGAACTTGAACGTGGGGACAAAATAGAACCAGAAGTAGAATAAAATAATTCGTAATTCGTAATTAGGTTTTGCAAGTAGGATATAGTGATTTTCAAATCGGTGAGGTACATTTTAAAATTTTAAAATCGCAAAAATCGTAGGGGCGCAGGGTATGCGCCCTCGATTGTATTTAATCAGCTCCTAACATTTGTAAATTGTGCAAAGTCGCATAAAATCCTTGTTGTTGTAATAATTCTTCATGACTTCCCTGTTCAATTAATTCCCCCCGTTTCAGCACAAAAATCCGGTCTACATTCCGAATTGTTGAGAGACGGTGAGCAATAATAATTGAAGTTCGTTGGATTAACAACTGATTTAAAGCTGATTGAACTAAAGCCTCAGTTCCCACATCTAAACTCGCTGTAGCTTCATCTAATACCAAAATTTGGGGGTTGCGAATAGCCGCCCGCGCAAAGGCTAAAAGTTGTTTTTGTCCACTAGAAAGATTTGTCGCCCGTTCTCGTAATTGAGTATCATAACCTTGGGGTAATTGGTTAATAAACGTCGCTACATTCGTCTTTTCTGCTGCTTGTTGAATTTCTGCAAAACTGTAATTATCACCTAAAGTAATATTACTTTTAACATCACCAGCAAACAAAAAAGCCTCTTGCAAAATCACCGTCATATAACGTCGTAGTTCCACCTGGGGAATCTCGCGGATATCCACACCGTCAATGAGAATGCGTCCTTGGGTTGGTTCATAAAGACGACACAAAAGGCGAATAATTGAACTTTTACCCGCACCTGTGGGACCAACTAAAGCCACCTTTTCCCCTGGGTGAATAGTAAAGTCTAAATTCTTAATAACGTAATCATCATCTTTATAGGCAAAAGAAACATTTTCAAACTTAATTTCTCCCAAAGCCGGAACGGGTGTAAAATCTTGAGATTCTAACTTAGAAGCTATCTCATTAATATAGCCAAATTCAAAATCTACATTTAAACTTCGAGGCTGAGAGTAATCTTTAATTTCGATAGGTTCATCTAAAATATCAACTACTCTTTCAATAGCCGTAAAACCAGATTGAATCACCGTAAACTTTTCCGCAAAATTCCGCAATGGTTCAAAAAATTGTTGGGCATATAAAATAAATGCTGATAAAATACCAAAAGAGATTTGTTGATTTAATAATAACCAACCACCTAAACATAGTACCCCAGCAACGGCAATTAAACCAATCCATTCTAAGGTTGCAGAAACTGCGGAATCATACCAAATGCTAATATCTACTTCCTTAATATAACGTTGGTTAGCAGATCGAAATAACTCAACATTAAATTTTTCGCGGCGAAATAATTGAACTATATTAATACCGACAATATTTTCTTGAAGTTGAGAATTGAGTGTAGAAAGTTCTTCCCTGGTTTTATAATTAGCCCTTCGATACTGCTGTTGAAAATAAATTATCAACCAAGTTACTGGCAAGAGGATGAATATCAACAAAGAAGCAAGTTGCCATTGAATTGAAAACATCAATCCCACAATTACTACCATAGATAGTAAATCAGAGACAATGCCTACAGCCCCAGTGGAAAAAACATCTCCTAAACTTTCGACATCACTCGTTAGTCTAGTAATCAATTTACCTACAGGTGTCTGATCAAAAAACCGCACAGCTAAAGATGTCACATGAGTAAATAAATCCTCACGAATAGCCGCCGTAATTTTTTGCCCTAGTTTCTGAACTAAATAACCTTGGACACCTGTTAATACTAAGCGGATAGTAGTTGCAATGAGCAACATTCCAATCAAGATATTTAAGCCTTGCCATAAAGGCATATTTTGCAGAAATTGATATGTACTTGGTTCTTTGCGAATTAAAGAAATTGCCTGTCCTACTAATAGGGGTTTGATAGCACTAGCAACAGCAATAGGAACAAGCATGAACATGGATACTGCTAATAGTTTGCCATGACGACGACCATAGGGAACTAAGCGTAAAAATAACCGCCAGTCATTTTCTCGACGACGGTATTCGGGATTGGATTTAGTTGGAGATGGAGAGATGCCCATAAATAACAATTTAGGAGAAAAATAATGTGAAATTCTGCTCTGGGAGACTAATTTTTTTCAAAATTTAAGCCATTGATTTCTTGACATTTTGCCTGTGCTGCTTGATAAGCTGTCAAATATTCTAGCCCCCCCAGCATGACATCACCATAATAATCATAGGGGGCTTCACCATAAATAGGTAAAGGATCATCCTCTGGATAATCTTCTTTGGATTCTTCAATCATAGCTTTGAGCTTTTTAGCGCTCAGACTTTGAGCCGGAAAATAATAAAGTTCTTGGGGATTTTTTTGTAAATGGGGAAGTGTCGGATCTATAATTACATCATTAACTTCAATCCAACCATGTTCAACTGGTTTATAGGGCTGACCAGCAAATACTAAAAAGCCTTGAATATACTTTGCCCCTTCGGTGATTAAAACTGCTTTATAAGCATTATCAAAAGGTTTTTTAGCTTTACTTTTGATGGCTTTGGCAATTTCATTAGATAGGGTTTCATCTAATAATTTGTTCATGGAGTAAATTCTCCTTTAATTATTTTGTCAATTATTAATATACACTGTACTAGGCAATTTTTAATCACCTGGACTATATAGCGATCCTAAATTAGTTATGAAAAACAAGATCCCCGACTTCTCTAAGAAGTCGGGGATTTGACTCTGGCAATGTTCACAAATCAAATAGGATTGCTA